>JAITLH010000430.1 GCA_031277995.1 Deltaproteobacteria bacterium | reverse complement strand
CCAATACGGAACCGCTGGCTTGCTTGGCGATCTTGCCCGACTCGATGGAGATCTTGGCCTCGCCGAACTGAGTTTCAATTTTCATTTTTTTCCCTTTTCCCCTGGCCCCGTCGACTCGTTTCGACGCGGGCTGTGGGTTCCTTCGCCGCCAGGAGGTGGGCTACCGCGGCCCAAAAACGTTGGCCTAAGCGAAGATCCTTGCCTGTATTTTTTTCTTTCCGACTCTCACCTGCACGATCGGGGCGGTATTTTCCGATCGTCTCGATGGTTCCCTTTGGTTTGCTTAAATTCGAAGGGGAACCCTACCGACAAAAAAACACACAAATGAGAAATTGGTCGTCTAGGACCAAAGCCCGTCAGGGCTTGGGTTAACGGACACGCCGGGACGGTTTTTGGCCGCCCCTTTGGCTAAACGTAAGCGATCCCTAAAAAGCGTTACCTAAAAGGCCTTCCCCAAAAGGCGTTCCATGAAAGGAGATTTTGGGGAAAACGTTTCCCGGGGACCGCGGGTTTTGGGGTTGGGCCCCAAAAAACGGGTTTGGTTACTTGCGGATCCCCAGCCTGGCGATGAGGGTACGGTAACGGTTGACGTCCTGTCTTCTAAGGTAATTTAAGAGCCGACGCCTTTGGCCAACGAGCTTAAGTAAGCCCCTTCTGGAGGTATGATCCTTGTGGTGAATCTTAAAATGCGCGGTCAGGTTGGCGATTCTCTCGGTCAGTAAGGCCACCTGGACCTCGACGCTGCCGGTGTCGGAATCGCTTCGGCGAAAGGTTTGGATTAGCTCGACGGTTTTTTCTGAAGTGATGGACATGGTTCTCCTTGCCTTTTAAAGGTTTGTTTTGGCCTCCTGGGCCTTGGCGAAAACCCGTAGGGGCCGCAAGAATGGCCCCTCGGGCGACCGGGCGCTTGGTTCAAGGCCCGGCGTTTTTTCGAAGATTTCCCCCAGGGCGGCCAGTTGGCCGTCCGGGGAGATGATTTTATGGACCCCGGCCGCTTTGGCGGCCCCAGAAGTGGCCCCAGAAGCGGGCCCCCCCCAGGGCTCCGAGGCGAGCCCCGTGGCGGGCCAGGGAATGGTTTGCCCGCGAGTTAGGGCGATAAGCTCATTCGCGGAGGGAAAAAGTTCCGGAAGGTGGTTAACGGCCTCCCTGGGCGAGATGAGCCTATTTTTAAGCTCCAAAAAAGTTTCCGGGATGGGCCCGGCCTCTTTTAGGGTAAAGGAGCCCACGCTAAGGCGCCTTAATTTGGCCAAGGCCCCCCCAATTAGGTTAAGGGCAAGGCCTAGGTCCCTGGCCAAGGACCTTACGTAATAGCCCTTGGATACCTCGGCCCTAAGGGTCGCAAAGGGCGGATCGTAATCGATTAGCTCCAAGGCGTGGGCCGTGACTTCCCGGGGCTTTAGGTCGATTTCTTTTCCGGCCCGGGCCGCCTTATGGGCCGTTTGGCCGTTGACCTTTATGGCCGAAAAAGCCGGGGGCATTTGGGCCATGGTTCCGGTTAGGTTAGTTAGGGCCTTTTCGACTTCAACCCGGGACGGGTAGGGGCCCTGGTATTGGGGGCCAACGGCCTCCCCGGTAACGTCGAGGGTTTTGGTCACCAAACCCAAATGGATCGTGGCCAGATAGGTCTTGTCGGCCGCGGCCAAAAAAGGCGCGAGCCTGGTCGATTTTCCCACCAAAAGCGCGATAAGCCCCGTGGCCAGGGGGTCCAAGGTGCCGGTGTGGCCCGCGCTTATAAAACGGCCCAAACGCCGGACCCGTAAGGCCACGTCGTGACTGGTCGGGCCCTGGGGCTTGTCGATTAGGATTAGCCCGTTAAGGTCCCGACCGTCGGGTTTGGCGACAACGCCCAAAGGGCGATTGTCGCCAAGGGGGCCGCGGGTAGCCTCCGCCTGGGAATCGATTAGGGGGGAGCGCTCGGTTGCCTTTGGAGCGGTCACCCGGTCTTCTCCGGAAGGTTAAAGGTCCCGAGTCTGGAGAGTAACTTTTCCAAGGCCTCAAGGGGGTTGGGGTTATCGTCCATGTAGGCCGCGGCTTGGGTGTGGCCGCCGCCGCCAAAGGATCTGGCCAGTTCCCTAACGTCAAGGCCCGGGCGGCTCCTAAGGCTCACCCGGGTTTGGCCTTGGCCGTTAACCTTGCAAAAAGCCACCATGTCCACGCCGTTTAGCAAAAGCGGATATTCGACAAAGCCGTCGGTCTCGGCCACGCAAGAGCCGGTCTGGTTTAGCATTTCCTGGGTGACGACCATGGTGGCCACCCGGCCTTGGTGGTGTAGGTCAATCGTGGCCAGGGCCTGGGTTAGAAGCCTCATCCTGGTTACCGGCCAATTGCGTTTAAGGAAGTGGTTTATGTATTCGATGTTGCCGCCCTTGGAGACCAAAAAAGCGGCTTGTCGGAGGCATTCCTCGGTGGAGTTGGCTTGGCTAAAGGATCCGGTGTCGCTTATGAGGGCGGCCAAAAGCGCTTCCACGATGGGCGGGGTAAACTCGGCCCCCAGGTCCGTAATGACCTTAAAAACCTGCTCGGCCGTGGCCGAGGCCAGGTGGTTTACGAAACTAGACAGGCAACTGGTTTTTAAGGGATCGCTATGGTGGTCAATGACGACAAAGGGCGGGAAGGAATCCAGGGGCAGGGCTTCGGCCTCGGGCCAAACCCGGAAAGGGGCCAAACAATCGACCAAAACCATGAGGTCGAAGCGCTCCCGCAAATCGTGGCCAAAGGGCACGCGCCGGACAAAATCCTTGCCCTGGGTCAAAAAATCCAGGCTTGAGGGAAAGGCGCCGTTGTAGCCAACGATGACCTCGATCCCGGGGCCGAGGCTATTTCCGGATTCTTTTGCGGATTCTGGTCCGCCCAGGGCCTTTAGGGCCAGGGCCAAAGCCAGGGCCGACCCCAGGGCGTCCCCGTCGGGGTTTTGGTGGCCGATGATTAGGACCCTTTTAGCCTCCCTGAGGATGGCCAGAAGCCTGGGCGGAGGCGAGGAGGGGATCTCGGGGTTATTGGTTAATGGGGAAGTCATCGGCCCTCCCATGGGCGGCCCTGACGTTGGTTTGACGGTTTTGGTTTCATCTATCTAGAGTTTGTCGTCCCAAAAATTAAAATAAAAAAAGGCCAATCGAAAAACGAAAAAAAGGGGTAACCCAAGGATACCCCAAAAAACGAATCCCCACCCCGCTAGCCAATGTCGGCGGCCGGATCGCCCTTGCCCTTGGCGCTGTCGGAGGGCTCGCCCCGCCCGGACGAATCGCCCTGGGCGTTTTGCTCGCCCGGCTCGGACGAATCGGCCGCCGGTTGGGGGGGAGAGGTTATTTCGATCTCCCTTAGGAGTTGGCCGACCCGCTGGGCGTTTTCGGGGTTAAGGTCGCGTTCAAAAATGAGCTTGGGCGTATGTTTACGGTCCAAGGTGGCGGCCAAATGGGATCGAATGAAGCCGTTGGCTTTTTCCAGGGCCAAGGCGGCTTGGTCCAAACGGTCCTGGTTACCGATGAGACTGTAAAAGAGCCTAACCGTCCTAAGATCGCCGCTCGCCACGGCCCTGGTTATGGTTAAACCGGTAAGCCTTGGGTCCTTGCTCTTGGTTAGGAAAAGTTCGTTAACCGAGGCCAGGATGAGTCGGTTGATTCTTTCCAGTCTTACTTGGCTCATGGGGGTAAGTTTTCCGTTTTTTCGCTTTTTATATAAGTTCGAAGGCGGCTTGGCTCGGGGCTTTGGGCGCCTTCCCAGGTCCGCTTTCTAAATGCCGCCAATTGGGGGCCGCTTTTTTAGGGGCCGCCAAATGGCGGGTTACGTTAGCGGTCGTTGTCGTTACCCGGGTCATTTAGGTTTTCCGGGCCAAAGTCGTATTCCTCGGAATAGTCCAGGGCCTGGTTTAGGTTATGGTCCAGGTTGTCGTTTTCATCCGCGTATAGGGGGCAGATGATCTCGGAATCAATCACCTCGGCGTCGACGTTGTCATCGACAAAGTTAAGGATATGGTCGAGGACCCGGTTTAGGACCCGGGCGTCGGATCCCATGACCGAAAAACCCACCACGGCCAGTTCGTAGCGATCCTGCCCGTCAACTTCCGAGGCCGAGGCGTTGAAGCGGGCCTTGACCCGCCCCAGAAGGCTTTTGACCACCCGCCTTTTTTCCTTGAGGCTGGAGTTACCCTCCATGCGGATGGTTACCAGAAGAACTCCGACCACGATCATTAAGTCACCCGATTGGCCCAATTTTTTAGGGGAAAAGCGCTTTGGGTTGGTTTCCCCAAATTAAAGAGCGTTTTGGTCCGGCCCCGGGCGCTTGGCTTGGGGCCAAGAACCCTGGGCCCGGATCCGCTTTAGACCAAAGGGTTGGGATTATTTGGCCGCCTCCGCTTGGGCGGCCGCCTCGGCCTTGTTGGCCGCCTCGGTGGCCGCTCTCTCCACGGCTTCGTTTATGAGCTCGACCGTGGCCGCGGTCTCTTCGATCTGGTAGATCTCGATGTGATCGCCTTCCTGGACGTCGCTAAAGCCCTCCAGGCTTAGGCCGCATTCGTAACCGGCCAGAACTTCCCTGACGTCGTTTTTCTCTCTCCTAAGGCTACCCACCCGGCCGTCGTAGATGACGTCTTTGTCCCTTAAGACCTTGGCCCGGGAGCCGCGGCTGACCTTGCCGTCGGAAACGTAGCAGCCGGCCACTTGGCCCACCTTGGTGATGTTGAAAACGGCCCGGACTTCGATTTGGCCGATGATCTTGACGTTTTTGATGGGATCAAGCAGCCCGGCCATGGCTTCCTTGATGTCTTCCAAGAGCTTATAGATGACGTCGTAGTAGCGGATCTGGACTTGCTCGGATTCGGCCACTTCCTGGACCTTGATGGCCGGGGGTTTGACCCCAAAGCAGATGATTAGGGCGTTTGAGGCCGAGGCCAGCATGATGTCCGTCTCGGAGACGACGCCGATGGCCGAGTGGATGACGGTAATCTTGATTTCCGGGGTGGAAAATTTCCCGACGGCGTCCAAAATGGCTTCCAGGGAACCCTGGACGTCGGCTTTGATGATTAGGTTTAGGCCCTTGATGGCCCCGGCCTTGATGTGATCGAAGAGGTTTTCCAAGGTAAGCTTGGAGCTCTTGACCAGGACCGATTCCCTTTGTTTGAGGAGCCTATGCTGGCTAACCTGTTTGGCCTGTTTTTCGTCTTCCATGACGATGAATTCGTCGCCGGCTTGCGGGATGCCGCTGATGCCCTGGATTTCCACGGGAATGGCCGGCCCGGCGTCTTGGAGTTTTAAGCCGTCGTCACCGAACATGGCCCGGATCTTTCCGTAAAAAACGCCGCAGACGTAAGTGTCGCCTAGCCTTAAGGTGCCTTCCCCAACCAAGACCGTGGCCATGGCCCCGCGGCCCTTATCGAGCCTGGCTTCCACGATACGGCCCTTGGCCGGGCCGTCAACCCTGGCTTTTAGTTCCAGGAGATCGGCTTGGAGAAGGATCATCTCCAAAAGTTCGTCAACGCCCTGACCGGTCTTGGCCGAGATGTCCACGAAAACCGTGTCCCCGCCCCAAGCTTCCTGGGTCAGGCCCAGTTCCATCATCTGGCGACGGATCTTCTCGGGATCGGCCCCGGGTTTATCGACCTTATTGACGGCCACGATGATGGGCACCTTGGCCGCCTTGGCGTGATCGGCCGCTTCCCTGGTCTGGGGCATGACCCCGTCGTCGGCGGCCACGATCAAGATGACGATGTCGGTCACCTGGGCCCCGCGGGAGCGCATGGCCGTGAAGGCCTCGTGACCCGGGGTGTCCAGGAAAGTGATGTAGCTCTGGCCCACCTTGACGTGGTAGGCGCCGATGTGTTGGGTGATGCCGCCGGCCTCGCCCTCCTGGATCTTGGTTTTGCGGATGTAATCCAAAAGGGAAGTTTTGCCGTGATCGACGTGACCCATGATGGTGACGACCGGGGACCGCGGCAAGAGGGGGTATTTTTCGGCGACGTCCGGCAAGGGCAGGAATTCGCCTTCGTCAAAGGAAGACCTTTCCACGTCGTAGCCAAATTCCGCGGCCACCAAGGTGGCCGTGTCGAAGTCAAGCGACTGGTTAAGCCCGGCCATGACGCCCAGGCTCATGAGCTTTTTGATGATGTCCCCGACCTTAAGCGACAAGCGGTGGGCCAGTTCCGATACGGTGATGACCTCGTCGACCTTGATGCGCCGCTTAATGGGCTTGGGGATGGTGATCTCGGTTTTGGCCTTGGTTTTTTTGGCCTTGGACTTTTTGGGCCGGGCCCAAGCTCCTTCGGAGTAGAGATCGACCTTTTCCACCGCGTACTCGCGGCGTTTGGCTTTTTTGATCTCCTCGGCGCCCCTTTCGGTAAAGATCTTTTGGCCCAATTTCTTATTGGCCCTGCGCTTGCGAGCCTCGTCATGATCTTCGGTCCCGGCCGGTCTGGGGGCCGCGCCGGTGGGCCTAATGGGAGCCGAGACGCCCCTTATGGTCGAGGGGGGCCTGGGGGTCTGGAACCGTCCCGGAGTTCCCGAGGGGATTTTGCCATGGACTTCCTTGGCCACGCCCACTACCCGGGCCGCCTCGGACTGGATTAACTTTCTGGCCTGGGACAAATCGCGGTTAACCCGCTTATTGCGGTCGCTGGCCCTAACGGCCGATAAACCCGAGCCGCTTCTCTCCCCGTCCTGGAGTTCCACGGTCCTTTGAATCCCGTGGCCCCGCCTAACCTCGCCGGTCGCCTGGCCGGCCTGGCCGCCGTAACCGGCTTGGCCGCCGTAACCGGCCTGGCCGCCGTAACCGGCCTGGCCGGCCTGCCCTCCGGGCCTCTCGGAAGCTTGGGGCGCCTTGGCCTCGGCCGCGGCCTCGCTCGCGCCCGGGGACCTTTTCCAAAAGGGGACGTGGTTTTCGGGCTTGGGCACCCGCTCTTCAACGAAAGGACCCGGTTCGGGGGGCGGGGCGTCGAACGGTGGGGTTTTGGGCTGGGCCTCAGGTTGGGCGGCCTCATTCCAGGGTTTGGCGTCGGCGGCCCCTTCGTCGGCCAAGGCGTTTGGGGTAGCCAGGACGGCCTCGGGGGCTCGCGGCTGCTCGCTTTGGGTTGGTGAGAGTTTCATAAAATCTGGAAGCTCGACTTGCTCAGCCCCGCCGGAGCCTTTGGCTTGATCCCTGGAGCCGGGTTGTGGGTTAATTTCTTGGGTACCGATGATGGTGGCCTTGTCAAATTTTTTCTGGGCGACGGTGACCGGTTTTTGGCCGCCGGCCGCCCCAGCTTCGGATCCGGCCCCTTTACCCTTGCCGCCTTTGCCGGCAGCTTTATCCAAGGCGGCGCCTGGTCCGTCGGGCGACTGGGCCGCGAAGGTTTCTCCCCGTGGGCCGGGCGGGGAATCGACCCCTTGGCCAACGTCCGGGTATTGGGCGCCGTCGTCGGAATCGCCGTCGCTTTCTTCCGAATCGGGCGAATCGGAAGTGGCCTTCTTTCTGCGCTTAACCACGGGCATGACCCGGGTGGCCCGCTTGATTTCCATCACTTTGGCCTTAATCACCTCGGCCACGCTCTCCTCGACGCTATTTGAGGGGCCCAGGGTGGCCCCCGGCATAAGCTCCAGATCGGTTATGCAGCGCAAAAGTTCGCCGCTCGATACGGAAAGCTCTTTGGCCAGCTCATAAATCCTTTTCTTAACCATCCCTTTGACACCCGTTCCTGTGAAATTAACGCCCCGCGGACGGAACCAATCCCGATAGATCCGGTTCCCTCGCCCTTAATGCCCTGGCCAGCTTGCCCTTGGTTAGGGCCTGGGCCAAACAATTTGGCGAATCGGCGCAGACCCAAGCCCCCCGCCCTTTTAGGGCCCGGCCACCGTCAAACACCACCTTGGGCCCGGCCGCCTGGCCGATCCTGGTAAGACGCGCCCCGAGCACCGCCTTGACTTTTTCGTCAAGCCGGGACGCGAGGCCAAACTTATTTTCGGGGCTAAGCCAACTTGGCTTAAACTCCCGGTTAAGCTTAAATTCCCGATTTAGCTTGGCCCTGGCTTTGCCCCTAACCTTGCCCCGGCGCCTTTTTTTTAAAGGATCCCGGCGCCCCCCATCCTCCAAGGCCAGCCTAATAAGTAGCGCCTTGGGCCGCTTGCATCGACACCCGACGCAGGTCCGAATCGGCCCCGTAAACGGGTAAAATAAGCCCTTGGGCGGAGGCGAAGGCTCCGGAGGTAGGTTTATGGCCATTTTTCCCTTAGACGGCCTCCTCGGGCTTATCTGAGGATTTTTTGGAAGGCTCGGGGGTCGGGGCCAGGGAATCTAGATCCAACCTTTCTTCCCCATCTTCCCCGTATTGGCGCTCGTCTCGCTCCGGACGAGCTTCGCGCTCCTCGCGCTTTTCCTCCCGGGCGGGTTTTTGGGAGAAGAAATCCTTGGCCATGGCTTCCCGGACCGCCTCCTCGGCGTCCTCCTTGGCTAGGTTCTCCACGTATTCCTTGGAGGCCGACCAGATCTGCTTGGCCTTGGCTAGGTTAATGCCCTCGATTAGGGAGAGCTGCTGGGGATCGACTTCGAAAATATCCCTGGCCGAGCCGTAACCGGATTCAAACAAAAGGTCGGCCGTGACTTCCCCGACGCCCGGCAGGCGCAAAAGGGACTGATAGCCGTCTTTGAGCGACCTTTGGTATTTGCTTTCGTTTTTGACGTCGATTCTCCAGCCCACCAGCCTTGAGGCCAGCCTGACGTTTTGGCCCTTGCGGCCGATGGCTAACGAGAGCTGATCGTCTGGGACGATTACTTCCAAGCTTTTGGCTTCCTCGTCCATGACTACCCTAATGACCGCGGCCGGGGCCAAGGCGCTGGCCACGTAATGGGCGATGTCGACGCTGTAGGGGATGATGTCGATTTTTTCCCCCTTAAGCTCCTGGACCACGCTTTGGACCCGGGTGCCTTTAAGGCCCACGCAAGCCCCGACCGGATCTATTTCCTGATCCGAGGTCGTCACCGAGATCTTGGCCCGACTGCCCGGTTCCCTGGCCACGGCGACAATCTTGACGATGCCCTCGGAAATCTCCGGCACCTCGGCCTCGAATAGGGCGGCCAAAAAGTCCGGATGGGATCTCGACAAGACGATCTGCGGGCCTCGGTTAACCAACCTCGCGTCGATTATCAAAGCCCGTAACCGATCGCCTCGGTGGTGATACGATTCCCTGGGGATCTGTTCGCTGGTCGGCAATAACGCTTCGGTTCGGCCAAGGTTCAATATGACGTTCCCTTTTTCCACCCGCTGGATGATGCCGTTTACGATCTCCCCGACCCGATCCTTATACTCGTCAAAGATCAAGTCCCTTTCGGCGTCCTTCATCCTTTGGATGATGACTTGCTTGGCCGACTGGGCGGCGATGCGTCCGAAATTGGTGGCGTCCAGCTTAAGCCCCAGTTCCTCGCCCAAGGCGGACTCGGGATCGAGCTTTCTGGCGTCTTCCAAGGAGATTTGGGTTCCGGGGTTTACGACATTTTCGACCACTTCCTTGAAGTGGAAGATGTCGATCTCGCCCGTTTCTTCGTTAAAAGTGACCTCAAAGTTATCGGTCAAACCGTATTTGCGCTTGGCGGCCGACTTAATGGCCTCTTCCAGGGTCACGATCAAAACCGATCGGTCCAGACCCTTTTCCCGGCAAATCTGATCTATTATTCTTTTAAGTTCCTGATTGTTCATTTGAAAAACAACCCAGAAACCTTCGACCTAAGTCAAAGGAGGGATTTAGGTTCGAAAGTTTTCAAACCAAAGTTAATCAACAAAATACCCTGCTGTCAAAAAAAAAGTTATACTTTCAATCAGCCAAAAGGGCCGCGTCTCCAATCTCCCCAAACCCCCAACCTAAGCCAAACGCGAACGCTTCCCTTAGCCCGAAAGTTTGGCCCTAAATCACCGGTACCAGTTTGCAGCTAATGACGTCTTCCAAAACGAAGGGAATCTCTCCCTTGTCCGTAACTAACCTTAAGGGCGAAGAAAACATGGTCGCCGTATACCTGGCCGTTTTCTCCCCCAAATTAAGCTTAATTTTGACCAAACTGCCAGAAAAACGCTCAAAGTCGCCAAGCGTCTTTAAGGCCCGGTCCAGTCCGGGGCTGGAAACCTCCAGCGAATACTCCGGCCCGGGCTCGGGATCGATTTCATCCAGTAAGTTCGAAACGATCCTCGAAAACGCCGCGCAATCGTCGATGGTGACGATTGACCCGGCCTTCCCCGCTCCCTCTTCCCGAGGCCCTAGGGCCTCTTGAGCTTCTAGCCCCTCTTGCGGCCCCTTAACCGTTTTGTCGATGGTAATCTTGAGGGTTAACCTATGGCCCACCGAAGCCACGGCCAAATCGACCATTTCCAAGCCCAACTTCTCTAGATGAGGGGAGAGTTTTGGAGTCAAAATGGGCAAAAGGGCTTTTAAGGCGCCCTTGTCGGCAAGGCCGGCGCCGCCTGGGGTTTTGGCTCTATTTGACTTTTTGGCGGATGGGGATCGCAAGGCCAGTCTCAAAACAAGGGCTCCGGGGCCCAAACGGCTTTTACCCAAATGAGTAAAACCAATCTCGCCGTCACTAGAAGGGTTCCCGGTTGGCCAAAAAATAAAGCGGGCATGGGCCCACTTTCTAATTAAAGAGGGTTAAATTGTCCCAACCACTCCATCGCGGCGACCAAAAACCCCACGTTTTTGGCTAAAACCAACGCCGCTTTAAGGCCGCGACTCTCGGCCCCTTGAAGCGAGCTTATAAGATAGCCTAAACTCAATCCAAAATGGCCCGAGCATGGCAGCTACCAAAGCTGACCGTAAAATACACCAACGATAGCCCCATGTCAAGCTTTTTACGCCCCGTCGTTCGAGAAATCCAAAAAAAAATTAGCCTGGCCTAATTTTTTCGCCCGAATGGGCCCAAACCGACCGTGGCCGTCCCCCCTGGCCGTCCCCATAAACCCCCCCGGCCCCAAGGCAAAAAAAAGGGGTCCCAACCAATACGGGACCCCATTTGAAAGTTTTGGTAAGCCGATGGCCAAAATATCCCGTTTGGCGCCAAAGGGCGCGGCCGGGGAAATTTTTTAAGCTCGGCGCTAAATCATTTCCACCCTGATGCCGCTGGCTTCCTTGGGATTTACCGCCAAGGTGGCTTCCCGGGCTTGGATTAAAACCGGCAACCCGCCGCCGCATTGCTTAATCTCGACGGTCGTGCCCGGGGTCAAGCCCTGGGCCAAAAGCCTGGAACAAAAACTCGGTTCGCCCGTGAGCTCCCTGATGACGCACTGTTGGCCTTTTTTGGCCTTGGCCATGGTGGTAACCATTTTTACCTCGCTTTTACCGTTCTATTATCGAAATTTAATTTATGGTTGGAAAACGTATCAAGGTTTGGCCATTTTTACAGTCAGAGTTTTACAAAAAACAGCTTTTGACCAATCAACGTTTCCAACAATACCTTATAGGCAATTAAATAAAAAACTTAAGATTCACGAAAACTTAAAAATACCCGGGACCAAACGGTCCAAATAAAAACGAGAGCGGGAAAACCGGCGAATCAATCCACCCCTTACGGTGACGATTCGAAGATTAACCCCAAGAAAATCTTATCGCAAATTCGTCTCAATAGCAAGATCTATTTTCGCTCCCCATAACCCAAAGGGGTGGTTTTTACCGGAGCCAAGGCCAACTAGAGTTCTAATTATTTGATTTTTCTCTTAAAATAATCTCCCAAAGGCCCCGATCGCCTCCCGGTTTCCCCACCTTCCCGTAATCCCCGGAAAAGTTCCCCCAAAATTACATAATCGTAGCCCTCCCGACCGCTCTGGGAAGGGCTACGTTTCCATCTTGAAAACAGCCCCAAAAAATACGCCGCCCCTAAAATACCAATCCCGGCTTGGTTTTTTAGGGGCGGCGAAGGCGCGGCCCAATCCGTTATTTTTAGGTCTGGGAGGCTTCTAGCCGATGGTTAACGCGCCCATATTTCGTTAAGCTTAGCCTGGGCCGGCCCAAAACCTTGGGCGGCGGCTTTCTTTAAGTATAGGGTGGCCCACTTTTGGTTTTTTTTCGCGCCCTTTCCGTCCAGATAGGCCAGGCCCAATACGTATTGGGCTTGGGGGAAACCTTTGGCCTCCGCCTGGCCTAAATACTTTACGGCCTGGGCATGGTCAATCTCCACCCCTTTGCCGTAATAGTAAGCTAGCCCCAAGTTGGCCTGGGCGGCCCCCACGTCCATAGCCGCGTCCAAGAGCCAATACTCAGCGGCCTGGGCCAGATTCTTTTCACCGGCCTCCCCGTCCAGGTGGAGTTGGGCCAAGGCCAGCCGCGATTGGGCCTTGCCCTGGTCGGCGGACAAGCGAAAAAACCGCTCGGCCCGCGCCCGGTTTTTTTCGGCCCCTTGGCCCGTGTAGAAAAGGACGCCAAGGATATGCTGGGCCGTGGGGCATTGCCCGCGCCCGGCCTTAAGGCACCAGTAGGGATACACCAGGGCCGGGTCGATATTTAGGAGCGGTAGGTCGGAAAGCTCAAGGATCCTCTCCACGATAAGCCAAGCCTCGGTCAGGCCCAAGGCCGAGGCCTTAAAAAGATAGTTAAAGTTCTCCGAAAAATCGTCCTTGGGCCCTTGAATATCGCCAAACGTCTCAGAGATCCGCCATTGGGCCTCCGGATGGGCTTTGTCCACCAAGCCGCGCCACAAACTAACCGCTTTGGTTAAATCCCTCGTGACCTTTTCCCCCAAATAATAAGCCTGGCCCATTTCGAAAATTTCGTCGAGGCCAGCCGAATCAAGGTCCTTTGAAAAAATGTCCCTCACGCTTCTTCCCATTTGCCCTTAGCTATCAAACTCACTTACCCATTTAAGTAAATGGCGATAGGGCAAAAAAAACCACGCCCCGGGTTAAAAAAACCCTGGCCACCAAAACTCCCGCCCCTCGACAAAAGGGCCCGTAAAACGGGCCGTCGCCATTATGGCCCCGCCCCAACCTTTGGCCGTTGGGCCAGGCAAAAGACGTCGGCGCGCCAAGGGTTAGAAGCCCTGCCAGGCCCTCCTAGGCCCGTCCTGGGACAAGGTAGTCCATTTTAAGCGTAAAGTCAAGTAAAGTCTTAAATTTTTCCGGCAATCCGCGCCCCAAACCAGCCCGGTACCAAGTCCTTCCCAACCCGCGCCGTCATGGGGTTATGGGGGTTTTTAGTTGATTGTCGAGGGTGCCATTTCCCTTAGTATTTCCTTGGCCATTTCAAATCCTTGCCCGGCGGCGCGCCAAAATATTTGATGGCTTGGATTTGATCCATTCCAGCCCATTGCCTTCAAGTAAGGCCAGAGCTAAAAACAATTGACCTCGGGATAATCTAACTCTTCCTCCCGGCGCGGATAATTTACGGCCTGGACATAGTCAACGCGTTTCCCCCCATCATTTGGATGGCTTTTTTCTCCTCCGCCTCCGTTTCCAGCTTGGATGGCTAGTTTCCCCTCCGCCGGGGCTTGGCCCCGTTTCGTCGGGGTTTTCCGCGTCGCTTGGCTGGTTTTCTTCTCCGCCGGAACTTGGCCCCGTTTCGGCGCTTATTTCCCCTTCGTTTGGCGAAGTTTCCCCTCCGTCGGGGCTTGGCTCCGCTTCGGCGCTTTTTTCCCCGTAGCTTGGCTGGTTTTCTTCTCCGTCGGGGCTTGGCTCCGTTTCGGCGGGGTTTTCCCTTTCCAGTTCGAGAAGTTTTTTCTCGGCCAGGACAAAACCGCTATTCGCGGAACGCCGGAAATACTGGAGGGCCATGGCCGGATCTTTATCGACCCCGTTGCCGTCTTGGTATATAAGGCCCAAGGCGAAAAGGGCCTCGGGCTGTTCTTGATCGGCCGCGAGGAGATAGTGTTTCAGGGCCTGG
>JAITLH010000425.1 GCA_031277995.1 Deltaproteobacteria bacterium | reverse complement strand
GGCGAACGCCCTTCCCGGCGACTTGGGGAAAAAAGTAACCCCGGCCGCCCAAAGCCAAGAGGATTCGAAAATGGTCAAGAAGTTAAAGATCGAAGGCATGACTTGCGGTCACTGCACCGCCCGGGTCGAAAAAATTCTAACGGGCATCAAAGGGGTGGACAAAGCCAAGGTGGATCTCAAAAGCGGCACGGCCGAGGTGACCTTGTCAGCCGATCTGCCCGACGCCGCCCTCACCCAACCGGTGACCGACGAAGGTTATCCGGCCACCATGTCAGCTTAGGCGGCCGCTTAGGAGGCCGCCTAAGCGATAGCTTAGGCCGCCCGAGGCGATGGGGCCTTAAAACTTTTTTTCCCGCAAACCAAAAGCGGCTTTTCGATTGGGTTAACGAAAAGCCGCTTATTTTTTTTGTCTTGGCGCGGTTTTGGAGGGGATTTTTAGGTCGCGATTAGCTCGCCGTTTACGACCGTCGATAGGACCCTGGTCCCGGCGATGGCCCTTTCCGGGCAGGTTAGGATGTCGCGATCGAGGACGGCGAAATCGCAAAGTTTTCCTGGGCTAAGGCTACCAAGCTTGTCGGAAACGAAGGCGGCCTTGGCCGGCCAGATGGTGTAACTGTATAGGGCCGCCAAGCGGCTTAGGGCCTGCTCCCGGCCAAAACCCTCCGGGGGAAAACCCTTAAGATCCTTCCTGGTCACGGCCGCGTAGATGCCCAAAAAGGGATTGGGCGATTCGATGGGGCAATCGGAGCCGTTTATGACATAACCGCCCCGATCGATGATGTCGCGCCAAGCGTAGGCGCGCCGCAGGCGATCGGGACCCAAACGGGCCTTGGCCATGTGCAAATCGGTCATTAGGCCCACGCTTTGAATCGAGGGGATTAGGCCCATGGAGATGACCCTTTCCCGATCCTCGTCGGTCACGAGCTGGTAATGCTCCAAGCGCCAATTGCGTTCGGTTTTCTCCGGGCCCAGGACCTGGGCCATGCATTTGACGGTCTGGGCGATGGCGGCGTCCCCTATGGTGTGTATGGCCACTTGCCAACCAAGGTCCCTGGCCCTGATTAACAGGGCCTCCAGATGCTCGTCGGAGTGGACGTGCCCGCCTCGGTAGCCGGGCCGGTCGGCGTAATTTTCCAGTAACCAAGCGCTTCGGGAACCAAGGGAGCCGTCCGAAAAAAGCTTAATCCCGTCGATGGATAACCTATCCCCGGAGAGGTGTTTGACCGGGCCTTGATCGAGTAGTTCGCTTAGCCAAGGTTCGGTCAGTAAGTAAAGCCTTAGGCGGGCTTTGACCAAGCCCTCGTCCACGGCTTTTTTGATTAAGGGGACATCGGAGGGTCTGGTGGCGCAATCCACCAAGGTGGTCAGCCCGTAACCCAAAAGCTCGCTTATGGCTTTTCTAAAAGTGGTTAAAAAATCATGGCCATCGTCGGTGGGCATGACGTTATAGACCATGAACATGGCCTTCCCGATTAAGACCCCGGTTAGTTCCCCGTTATCGTCTCTGACAAACTCCCCGCCTTCTGGATCGGGGGTGTCCTTGGTTAGGCCCGCCAACTTTAGGGCCTGGGAATTGACCCAGATCGAGTGCTTGTCGATCCTATCCAAAACCACGGGGTGATGGGGCGACACGCCATCCAAATCCTTGGCCGTGGGCCAGGGAATGGACCAAAGGTTTTGGTCCCAGCCCCGCCCGTGGATCCAACTGCCCGAGGGCCGACTGTTGGCTTCCTCGCCAACGACTTCCAAGGTCTCTTCGTAATCGAGACCGGCCAGATCAAGTTGGGAGAGTTTTAAGCCCTCGCTTAAAACATGGGCGTGGCTATCGATTAACCCGGGGATGACGTCGCGATCCCTAAGATCGACCACCTCGGCCTCGTGGGGCAAGGTACTTAAGGCCAGGCCAAAGTCGTCCCCCACGTAGGTGATTTGACCTCTCAAACAAGCCAACACCGAAGCCCTGGGACAAGCGGGATCCAGGGTCAGGATCCGCCCATGGCGAAAAACCACGGCTTGCGCTTCTTGCGCTTCGCGGTTGTCAGTATCCGAGGTTAGTTTATCTATCTCTGACACCATGACCCTTCCAAAAATACAAAATCGGCGCCCCAATGAAAATCAAGGCTACCAAAACCCAAACCGGATCCCTTCAAAGCCGGATCGCCCCAAACCCTTGGCGAACCCTTTTTTTCGCCCCAAAAACCCTCCGGCGATTTCTTGGCCCCGCCCGGCCATCCCTTTAGCCAAAAACCCCGACCTCACCCCTTCCAAAAACAGCCCCGTAAAGGGGTCTAATAGCCCCGTGGCGACCTTCGGCGAGCGAAAACGGCCCTTGGTAGGGGTAGACCCGCCCCAGGGCCTTGTGGGGGCCATGTGGCCGTTTTGGCCAAAGAGGGCCATAAAACGGCCGTCATGGGTTTTTTGGCCAAGCCCCTTAGGGGGCGGGTAACTTTTCGTTACCGGAAAGGCAAAAAAGGCGTTTTTTAAAGGGCTACGGGAGCCAAATCATTTGGCCTTAAAAACTTAAATAAGTCAAACTTGACTTTTTGGGGCTTAAGAATGGGTTTTTCAAGGCAATTTAAAAGGCCAAACGAAAGTTTTTTTAGGGCTAAGGGCCCTGAGTAAAGTTTTTTCGCGCCAGAAAAAATTAAAAACAAGGCTAATCTAGGGGCTTAAAAACTTCCATAAGAACTTTTCGCGAGATTAAAAACTCAAAGAGAAATTTTCGCCTAACATGGAAACCAAAAACACGCGAAAAGACAACCTATTTAGTCTATGGTAAGTAGGAGAATTAGGCAATTATTTTTTGTAAGTAGGCGGTTTTTTTCGTCTTTCGCTAAAAAATCCCGGGCCCCAAAAAAGCGCTTCCATAACCAGGCTTTTTGACCCGTTTTGGGGACCAAGGGGCTGGGCTTAGGGCCCAAGCTGGGGCTTGGCTAGGGGACCAAGCCACCGGGGCTTAGGGCTAAAACCCCCGCCCCCAGCGGGGGTAGGGGCTTTAGTTTTAGAAGTCGTAGAAGCGCTCGTCTTTGTTTAGCACCTGGGCGCCCTCGGGGCCAACGTGGATTAGTTGCTCCAATCTGACCCCGCCCTTACCTGGGAGGTAGATGCCCGGTTCCACGGTCACGACGGCGCCCTCGAAAAGAAGGGCCTGGTTATGGGGGCCCAGGTTGGGCGCCTCGTGGACGGCCAAGCCCAGGCCGTGACCCAGGCTATGGTTGAAAAAATCCCCGTAGCCGGCTTGGGCGATGTGGCTCCTGGCCACCAAATCTATGTCTTTGCAGGGGACCCCGGGTTTTATGGCGGAAATGGCCTTTAACTGGGCTTCCCTGACGGTTCGGTAGATGTCCCTTTGCCATTTCTCCGGCTCGCCCTTAAAGAAAGTCCTGGTGATGTCGGCGGCGTAGCCCTCATAGCGGGCCCCGCAGTCAATGACCACGAACTCGTTTTTTTCGATCT
>JAITLH010000421.1 GCA_031277995.1 Deltaproteobacteria bacterium | reverse complement strand
CTCGTTTATGTGGAGATCGACGCCTTTTAGGGCCTCGATGTTTCCGTAGGCCGTCCTCACGCCCTTTAATTCCAGTAAGGTTTTAGTCATTAGTATTCACCAAAAAAAGCCTTCATTAAATTCGCCTTGGTAACGCCCCCCCCTTTAATCGCGGTAGGGTTTTGGGTTTGGCCCAGAATTGGCCCTTGGTAACGCCGCGCCCTTTAATCGCGGTAGGGTTTGGGGTTTGGCCCAGAATTGGCCCTTGGTAACGCCTCGTCCTTTTTTTTCGGGGCCTACCTTGGGCTAGGGCTTAATCCTCTCCTAAGTAGGCCTTGATTACTTTGGGATCGCGCTGGATCTCGTCGGGCGGGCCTTGGGCGATTAAACGACCGTAATCGAAGACGTAGATTTTTTTGGAGACGGTCATGACCAGGCTCATGTCGTGTTCGATAAGTAGGATGGACACTTTTTCGTTTTCGCGTATGTTGGAGATTAAATCCCTCAAGGCGGAGGTTTCCGAGATGTTTAGCCCGGCGGCCGGTTCGTCCAAAAGCAGGACCTTTGGTTCGGTGGCCAAGGCCCGGACGATCTCAAGTCGCCTTTGATCGCCGTAGGGTAGGTTTTTGGCCAGTTCGTTGGCCATGGAGTCAAGGCCGTAGGTCACCAAAAGCTCAAAACTAAACTCGATGGCCTCGGCCTCTTCTTGCCGGGTTTTTTTGTTTCTGGTCAAGGCGCCCCAAAGCCCGGCCTTCATGCGGGTGTGCCTACCGATTAAAACGTTTTCCAAGACGGTCAGGTTATTGAAAAGCCTTATGTTCTGGAAGGTTCTGGCCAGCCCCTGATGGGTGATGACGTCGGCCGGTTTACCCTTAAGGCTAATCGAAGGCAAATCGATGGCCGGGTACAAAATGACGTCGCCCCTGGTGGGCTTATAGATACCGGTGACGCAGTTAAAAAACGTGGTTTTCCCCGAGCCATTGGGGCCGATGAGGGCCGTGATGGAATCCCTCTCAATCGAGAGATCGACGTTATTTAGGGCCACCAAGCCGCCGAAGACCATGCTCATGCCCAGGGCGCTTAAAATCAAATCCGAGCTTTCCGTTTTGGCCGCGCTCTGGGGCCTATCCGTGGCGGCGGTCATGACGATTCTCCCGTGGGGCCCTGGGGCGGTTTGGCCAAACCGTTGGCCAGGCCGTTGGCTTGGCCGTTGGCTTGGCTGTTGGCTTGGCCGGGGCTTTGGCTAGCGGCTGGGGGGCTTGAGGCCCTTTCCGGCGGCGCGCCGGTCAGCGCTTCTAGTTTGGTTTTGTTACCGTTGCCGTTTTTTAGGGTGTGCATGTGGACGACCCGGGTGCTTTTGATTAGGCCTTCGGGCCTAAAAACCATCATCAAGACCATGAGGGCGCCAAAAAGAAGCATGCGGTATTGGGAGAAAAACCGTAGTTGCTCCGGGAGGGCCGTAATGACGATGGCGCCCAAAATAACCCCGGGGATGCTGCCCATGCCGCCCAAAACGACGATGCTTAGGATTAGGATGGAACCCAAAAAAGAAAAGCTGGCCGGATTGATGAAAGTTATTTGGGAGGCGAAAACCACCCCGGCCAGGCCCGCCCAGGTGGAACCCAAAGCGAAGGCGGTAAGTTTGGCCCGGGTGCGGTTAATGCCCATGGCCTGACAGGCCACTTCGTCTTCGCGCATGGCCAGCCAAGCCCGGCCCAGACGGGAGTTTTCCAGCCTAAAAACGCAAACGATGGTTAGGATCACCAGGGCCAGGATGATGAAATAAATAAAAACTTTAAAAACGTCCATGCCCGGGTCAACGCCCAAATAGTTGACCAAAAAATCCTTGGGCGCCCCGTTTAAATCGAGGCCAAAAAAACCGGGCGGCTTAATGTAGCTTATGCCCCTGGGGCCGTTGGTGATGTTTAGGTTGTTTAAAACGAGCCTGGTGATTTCGCCAAAGGACAAGGTGACGATGGCCAGGTAATCCCCGCTTAAGCGAATGACGGGAAAACCCAAAAGGAGTCCCATCAAGGTGGCCGTGAGCCCCCCCAGGGGTAAACAGATCCAAAAACTTAGGCCAAAGTAGTGGTTTAAAAGGGCGTAGGTATAAGCCCCGATGGCGTAAAAAGCGATATAGCCAAGGTTTAAAAGTCCGGAAACGCCCACGACCACGTTTAGGCCCAAACCCAAGGTCACGTAAATTAGGCAGGTAATAAGGACGTTAACCGAATAGGGGTTGGAGATAAAGGGGAGGACGACCATCAAGGCCAAAAGAACGATCAGGCCCTGGCGGCGATATTTGGAACCCATGACCACGGTCAGCCAAGTGGGCTTTGGGCCTTTGGTCAAATCCTCAGGCAAACCCTCGGATTGATGCACGGCTTTGGTGATGACCTGGAAGGAGCGCCGTTTGAGGAAAAACCGCCAGATTATGGACAAAGCGAAGGTGCCGCCGGCCAAATAAGGGATCCGGGCCATGGAAAAGGAATAGGTCTGGTTGGTCGGGTTTATGGACAAGGTCATTAGCGGAAAGGCCAATAGGCATATCCAAAAGGTGGCCAGTAAGGCCGGTTTAATCTCCGACCAGACCAGGCGGCCAATATTTGAGGCTGTAAAATTTGAACTCATGAAGTTGCCGTTAATTCAATATGGAAAATACTAAGCCTAAGGGCGTTGGGGAAATCTCGTTTACCCTTTGGGCTAAAAAAGTTTACGCGAGCGTTATGTTTATGGGTAAACAATCAAACCTTTTGCGTTTGGGCTTGGCCCATGATACCTTCGGGGCGAAAGATTAGGATGATTATGAGTATTATGAAAGCCACGACGTCCCGATAGGAACTTGAGATGTAACCCGCGGCGAAACTTTCCGCGAAACCCAAGATTAAGGCCCCGATGACCGCCCCGGGAATGCTCCCGATGCCGCCCAAAACGGCGGCGGTAAAGGCCTTCATCCCGGCCAAAAAGCCCATGTGGAAATAGATCTGGCGCATTGAGCAGCCGATTAATACCCCGCCCAGGGCGGCCAAAACCGAGCCGATGATGAAGGTGGTCGAGATTACCCTATCGATGTTGACCCCGGACAGCCTGGCCATGGTTATGTCCTGGGCCACCGCCCTCATGGCCATGCCCATCTTGGTATATTTTATGTAAAAGGTTAAGGCCACCATCGAGACAATGGTGAAAAGTAAGATCATGACTTGCGTTCTGTTTAGGTAGCCGGCGACGGGTTTTAGAAAGGGCATCTGGGGGATGAGATCGGGAAAGAGCATGAAATTAGGCGTTTGGGCCAACTGAACGTAGTTTTGCAAAAAAAAAGACATGCCGATGGCGCTAATTAGGGGGGCCAGCCTGGAGGCGCCCCGTAAGGGCCGGTAGGCGATTCTCTCAACGGTCCAGCCATACATGGCCGAATATATGGCGGCGATGGCGGCGACGCTAAAAAGTAAGCCCCAGCCCGTTAAGCCCAAACTGCTTAAGACCAAAGACGCCAAAAGGGCCGTGAAAGCCCCGATCATGTAGATTTCGCCGTGGGCGAAGTTTATCAGGGCGATGATCCCGTAAACCATGGTGTAGCCAAGGGCGATCAAAGCGTAGATGCTGCCCCGGGTCAGCCCACTCATAAAGAGATCCAAAAAATAAGTCATAAAATTCACTCGAAAAACCCCCGCCTAAATTCACGCGGGGTTAACGCGAGGCCAAACGCTCGATAAAAGTCCTAAAACAAAGCCTTAAAAAACGCGCCCCGGCCCGTCGATGGCCCGGCCCCTGGCCCGGAAATCCCGGGTTTTTTGGGCTGGGGAAAGAGGCGAGAAGGGGCGGGGAAGATCGTCCAAAGGCCCCAAATGGCGGGGCCTTTGGACGAGGGGATTAGGGGGCGAAACGGCCTTTTAGTTGACCGGCACGAACTTCCCGTCCTTGACTTCATAGAGGATAAACTTGGCGCCGATTACGTCACCCTTGGCGTCAAAACGCACCGGGCCCATGACCGTCTCGACGGTGTCCTCTTGAAGGCGCTTTTTGATGGCGTCGAGATCGGTGGTGTTTCCGACCTTCTCAACGGCCGCGAAAAGAGCCTGGGCGGCCCCGGCGGCGTAGAAGAAGTAGGTGCCCGGTTCTTCCTGATGGCGGGTATGGTGGTCGGCGATGGCGGCTTTGGCCGCGTCGGTGCCGCTGATGTCAGCTTGTCCGGTGGCCAGGGCGCCTTCCGCGGCCGCGCCGGCCATGGTGATAAACTGCTGGTCATAGAGGCCGTCAGGGCCGATGACGACCGTCTCCAGGCCCTTGTCCCTCATCTGGATGACCAGTTTTGAAGCGTCGCTATGGTAGCCGCCCCAAACCATGACCTCGGCTTGGCTGTTTCTGAGCATGGAGACCACGTCTTCATAGGAAACCTCGCCGGTGGTGACGCCTTCGAATAGGACGATCTCAAGCTCCGGGGCTTGCTCCTTAATGTTGGCTTGGAGCGAGAGGGCCAGGGCGCTTCCGTAGTCACCCTTGTCATGGAGGATGGCGATTTTTTTGAAGCCCTTTTGCTTGATGTAATTAAGCTGCAGCCTGGGCTGCTCATCGTCCCTGGGGGTGGTCCTAAAGAAATAGGGGCTGGCCCCGTCGTCGGTTAACGAGATCTCGGTAGCCGAGCTGGAAATCATGATGACTTTGTTGTTGTAAGCGCTTAGGGCGCTGCGGGTGGCCCCGGAGCAGGTGTGGCCCAAAATCAGGGTCAGGTTTTCCGAAGCCAGCTTAAGGGCGGCCTTGGCCGCGTTGTCGGGGATGCAGGAATCGTCTTCCTGGACGATCTCGATTGGTTTGCCCAAAAGACCGCCTTTGGCGTTGGCTTGGGCCACCGCGAATTCCAGGCCGTAGAGGTTGGATAGGCCATAGCTAGCCAAGTCACCCAATAGGGCGCCGCCGTAACCGATTCTGGTGGTTTCTTGGGCCTGGGCCGAGGCGCCGAAAGGCAAAAAGAAAGCCAAAGCGAAGATAGCCAAAAATTTAACTACCGTTTTCATGAAAAATTGCCTCCAAATAAAAAATCAACACGGTTCCGCGCCAAATCAAGGCGCGAAAAAAAACCAATCAATCAATAAGGACAAGCGAACCAAACGAAATGGCCTATGGGTTAAACGCGAACGAACCCGACGGGGCCGAGACGTTATGGTTAAACGATTTGACGGGATTGATAGTGGAAGATAGCCTAAAAGCCGCTTTGCGGTCAAGAGGGAAATTGCCAAGGTCGTCGAAGGAACCAAAACTCGTTTAGATGCCAACGGCTGAATTAACTAAAATAGTAGTTTTTCGCCTTAAAATCAAGCTAAAAATATCTTGAGAAAAGACACTAAAAATAACTCATAGTTAGAATAATATTGCCAACAAAATTTTTTTACGCCACAAAAAATTAACCGAATAATTTTAAACCAACATAGAATTACGCGGGCCATCCATTAACACATCTTCTTAATTTAAATAACCATTTAAACATCTATAATTCCCTTAACCATAGCCAAAAGTCAACTAAATTCCACCTTTGGGAAAAAAGTATAAACCCAATCGGCTTAGCTTAAGTCGCGGCCGCCCGAGGCCCCGCCTAGGCGCCTTTGGGGGGGCGGCCAAACTACTTTTGGTCCCCAAAAGCCCCGGGTTTTAAGCCGCTTAGTTGGTTAAGGTTGGTTGGGGTTTTTGGCCAATAATCATGGGAGGGTAGGGGAGCGGGGTTAACACTATTTTCGCGAGATATGTTATAAAAGGGACCTGATGGCCCTGGCGCATGTGGCCATGGCCCGCGGGCCATAACGCCGGGGCCAAAACCCGCGGCCGTTGGCCAATTTGACTGGGCTTAATTTTTTTCTTATCCGTTTCGGGCGTTAACGAAATCCCAAAGCGCATATATTCAAAGGCTTTTTGGCCCTAAGGGGAATGGCTGTTTTAACCAAATGGACTTATTAGTTTTATCCTTGGACACTTCCACTTCGTTGGCTACCCTGGGCCTTTCCCGGCACGGGGCTTTGGGCCAAATCGAAACCCTGGAAAGCCTTGTCGTGACCGGACAGGGTGGGCACAGTGGTACCCTCCCCCCCCAAATCGATGCCTTGCTTAAACGCCACTCTCTTAAAGCGGCCGACTTAAACCTAATCGCCGCCGGGCGGGGCCCGGGCAGTTTCACCGGCCTTAGGACGGGCCTGGCTTTGGCCAAGGGCTTGGCCCTGGGGGCCGGGGTCCCGGCCCTGGGCGTCCCTTCCTTGGCCGCCTTGGCCTGGGGAGGAAACGTTTTGGGCTCGGGCCAAAACGATTCGCCATTTTTGGCCCCAGTGATTGACGCCAGGCACGGAGAAGTTTTTACCCGCCTATACGAGCCAAAAAACGCTTGCCCTTGGCCCGAGGCCCTATCCGAGATCCTCGTTTTAAGCCCGGAAAAAATCATGCCCGCCCTAAAACCCTTGGACGCCCGGGGGCGGGGCATAGTCCTTTTGGGGCCGGCCCTCTCCTTTTTGCCGCCGCCCCAGGCGGGCTTTACCCATGGCCCAGCCGCGGCGCCCGACCCCATCGCCTTGGCCGCCCAGGCCGTTTGGGCCTTGGCCCAAAACCTTGGCCAGGAGTGTCCCTTGGCTCCCCTTTACGGCCGCTCCCCGGACATCTTTAAAAAATGGACTCCCCCCACCAGGCTAACTTGCCGCGAGCCATAAGCTTTAAGCGGCGGGCGGCGGGCCAATAGGCCCAAATCGCCAAAGCCCAGGGCCGGGGCGATTTGCCTTAAGACGTTTGGAAAAAATGGGGCCGCCTGGGCGAAATGGGGGGACGGGGTTTTTTTGTTTGGGCCGGGTGGGGGGTTTTGTGGATGGGGGGAGTTTTCGCCCGTAAATTTGGGCGAGTTTGGCCATGGGGGTAACACCGATTGGTCAAAATATGGTATAAAGGTTAATCCGTGGCCATGGAGCTCGGCGGTTAAATCTATTTATACCGATGGGTACGATTTCTTCCTAAGGGGAGAGGTTTTTGGAGCTATAGATGTTTCTGACTATCGTCTCTTTTATCGTTTTACTTCTAATATTAATCTTCGTGCATGAATTGGGGCATTTTTTGGCCGCCAAGTTTTTGGGCGTTCGGGTTGAACGTTTTTCCCTGGGTTTTCCGCCCAAGATTTACTCCCGCAAGTACGGGGATACCGAGTATCAACTTTGTTGGTTGCCTTTGGGCGGTTACGTAAAACTTTTGGGGGAAGAGCCGGGAGCGGAGATTTCCGAAGAAGATCAGAAAGTCTCCTTTAGCCACAAACCGGCCTGGGTCAAAATAGCCATCTGTTTCGCCGGGCCGTTTTTCAACATCGTTTTCGCGTTTTTGGCCTTGTGGATCCTCATCATGGTGATGGGTTTTCAGCACCTCCCGCCGGTCGTTGGCAAATTGCCCGAGGATGGCCCGGCCTACGCCGCCGGGATTAGGGCCGGAGACGTAATCCTTAGCTTGGATGGCCGCGAGATCAAGTATTTTGACGAGGTCACCGATTACCCGGAGAAAACCGGCGGAAAACCCATAACTATCGTCATCGACCGCCAAGGACAGACCTTGTCGATGGCCGTGACCCCCCAATCCAAGGAAGGGAAGGACATTTTGGGTTCCAGTGAAACCTACTGGTCCCTTGGCCTAAGGCCCAGTTCGACCCCCCGAATCGCCAAAGTCGTTAAGGGAAAATCCGCCGATCTGGCCGGCATCAAGTCCGGGGATTTGGTCACTTCCATTGACTCCAAACCCATCTCCGATTGGGCCGATCTGGTCGAGGCCATTCAGGGCCCCGAGGAAAGCCGGAATTCCGAGACGGGAGTTCCCTTAAAGCCGCTAAACTTCGAACTTCTTAGGGACGGCCAAAAAATCACCCTGGAAGTTCTCCCCAATCTCGTGCCTAGCCAGAACCTCGATGGCAAAACCGTCTACAACGCCATGATTGGCGTCAGTAATAAGCCCGACATCGTCACCGAAAGGGTGGGGCCGATAAGCGCCCTGGGTTCCGCCGCGACGGAGAGCTGGAATATCATAAAGCTTACCTACAGGACCTTGGTTAAGCTTATCCAAAACAAAATTTCCCCCAAGATCATGGGCGGGCCCATCCTGATTGCCGAGGCCGCCGGCAGTAAGATTAGGGAAGGCTTGGCCGATTTCGTGGCCTTGATGGCCATTATTAGCGTTAACCTGGCCATCATCAATTTGGTGCCCTTACCGATTCTTGACGGCGGCCAGATTCTCTTCTTTTGCGTCGAAGCCATTAGGCGCAAACCGCTTAGCCTAAGGTTTAAGGAGGTTTGCCAAACCGTCGGCATCTTCGCCCTTTTGGCCCTGATGGTCATGGTTTTTTATAACGACATTGCCCGCATAGTCGTAAGGAAAACGTCGCCCCCGGTGGCCCAGGAACAAATCGCCGAGTAGGCTTTTCCGGCGGTAACTTTCCGGCCAGAAAAGCCCTTTTTTCGGCTTAGTGAAGGGTGGGGGTATACTCGACGGGTAAGTCAACGCGGTCGGGCACTTTGACCTTGTTTAGGGTCTCCCTGATGTCGGCGATGCCCTCGGCCTCGGGATAGCTCATGGCCACGATGCCCAAAAAGTTCATGGTTTCCTCGATGGCCTCGATGATTAGTTCCTTTTGGCCCCTGATGTCGTGATCGAGCTTTTCCAGTACCGGTTTAAGGTAAGTTAGGATGGTAACCGAGAGCAGGGCCGAACCGGTATTGAGGATACTCAAGCTGGAGTTTTCAAAGTGCTGCCGGCCGGCTTCCTCGGCCACGACCCTGGCCAGGGCGTGAAACTCTTCCTCCATGTCCTGGCGCACGGCCAAAACGTTGGGCCCGTCAACCATGTTGGCCGAAACGTTGGCCAGATCGGTCATGCGGGTGATGGCGTCGTTTAAGGTCAAATAGCGATTGAAGGCCAGGTTCAAATCTTCGATTACCTCGGGCAAACTCTCCATCTGCTTTTTGGCGGCCATGATGGTCACGGCCACGTCCTTGGGCATGTCCCGACCGATGGTTCCGGAAAGGGTTTTAGCCAAAAGGCCGGTGACGTGATTCATTTCCTCGAATTCTCTTATCTTTAACATGACGGATCTCCTGGCGTTCCGGTTTTTTAATTGGGAACGCTCGCGGCCTTTAGCCGGTTGGTGGTGATAAGGTTACCTGGGTTTGGGCCAAAGCCTGACCTGGGTTATAAACTGGCCCAAACGCTCGCGGCCTTTAGCCGTTTAGAAGCGACAGGGCCATCTCGGGCAGGGCGTTGGCCTGGCTGAGAATGGAAACCGCCGCCTGGCTAAGAACTTGGTTTCTGACAAAATCGGTCATCTCGGTGGCCACGTCAACGTCGGAGATGCGACTCTCGGCCCCCTGGAGAGTCTCTCTCATGGTTTCGATGTTGGTGAAGGTGTTTTCGAGCCTATTGATGATGGCTCCCAACTTGGCCCGGATAGCGTCTTTCCTGGCTATGGCCTCGGCTACGGCCTCCAGGGCTATCTGGGCGGTTGATTGGGTGCGGAGGCTGGCTCCTTTCCAGTCCCCGTCGGAAGCGTTTTGGACCTCAAAGAAGGATTCGCGGTTAAGGCCGCTGGTGGTGCCTACCAGGCCGTATCCGTAAAGCTCCAAGGAGGCTGAATTGGTCGAATACCCGTAAAAGTTAATGTCCAGATTGTTTGACTCCTCTGAACTGGCCCCGGTATTTAGAATCCACAGATCCCTTTCCAGACCCACGTCCCGGCCGTTTAAGCTCACCCCGTAGGTGCCATAACCGGTGGGCTGGGCCCTCAAAGTTCCCCAAAATTCTCCCCCGTTTCCAAAAAAAGACCCGGTGTGACCCTCGGTTCCGGTCTCGTCGTTATACCAAGTGATGGCTTTTTCCAAACTGGCGCTGCCGACCACGGCGTCGCCGAGCTGTTGATCGCTGGCTTTGAGATCGTCGTGATTTCCGCCTTGGCGATTGAAGATATAGATTGAGGCGTAACCGGATTTGTACGAATAGTCCTCCACCTTGGCCCAAAACTTCTTGCTTTCGGTGTTTACGGCCGTGGCGAAGGCCGATAAAAACGTCTGGGCCGAGGCGACGTCCCCATTGGTCGTGTAATAATGGGAGAGGCTAACAAACAGGCTATCCTCCCCGCAATCCGCGGAGGCCAACGTGGCGCTTCCGTAGTAGTAGAACTCGTTATCGAGGCAGATGCGGCTAACGTTATTGGCCGAGTCGTCCCCGACCAAGGCCGAGCCGGTAATCCCGTTTTTGAAATCGATCCTGACCCTGGACTGGGAGCCCTGATTGACGGCATTAATCAGGCTTTCCAAGGTGGCCCCTTCGCCCACGGCGTAGGCCCCGGCCACGTACCGGCCGCGGTTAAGGTTGAGATCGTTATTTTCTTCTTGGTCCCAGTTGTAGCCAAAGGAAAAAAGGCTGCCCGCGTTCCAAGCCGAAACCGGCTGGCTTAAACTGGGGATGCCTCCCCCGCAGCAGCCCGCGGCCGCCTCGGGACCGACCATGCTGTTGGTGCTCCATATATCGTTTTTGGCGTCGCCCCCCACCCTAAGTCCCGTGGACGTGGTGGCCCTAAGGTCTTCGATGTTGACGAAATAATAATCCTCGGCTTGGTTGTCGCCGGCCCCGAAATGGATTTTTAGGCCCAAGCCGTGATGGGCGGAACTCATGCTGCCGTCCAATAGCTTGACCCCGTTAAAGTTCGTGGCCGTGGCGATCCGATCGATTTCGGCGGCCATGGCTTGATACTCGGAATTTATGATTTCCCTTTGCAAGGTGGTGTAGGTGCCCGTCGCGGCCTGCTCGGCTAGCTCCCTCATCCTAAGAAGTTTTTCGTCGATGACGGCCATGGCTCCTTCGGCCGTTTGTAACAGGCTGATGCCATCGGCGGTGTTCCTTAGTCCCTGTTCCATGACCCCAATCTCGGAACGCATCAATTCCCTGACCCCGTAACCGGCCGGATCGTCCTGGGCGGAATTGATCCTTAGGCCCGAGGACAGTCTCTGGGTATTGACGGCCAAGCGGGAATAATGTTGGTCGAGCATGTAGCTGGTGAAGATTGCCGGCATGTTGTGGTTGATGACGAGACCCATAAAGCACCTTCGTTTTTCCCCAAACCCTCGGGTTCGGATTTGATAAGAAAGCTAGATAGCCGTCAAGCTTTCTTCAACTTTCTTATCGTCAGTCGATCCCGATTACTTAAATTATTTTGAAAAAAATTTAACCTTCTTAAAGCCTTACTTGAGGTATGCCTATAAACCTAACCATTACCCTTGCTTATAAACCCTGGGCCATGACCAAATTAGCCCAACCGCCGGCCCCAGGCCTAAAAATTTTTCCCAATTTGCCCCTGGGCCTCAAAAAAAACAACACACTCCACCCGGCCCCCTGGCGACCACCCCGGGCCCCCAAAAAAAATCCACCCGGCGCTCTGGCGACCACCCCGGGTCCCCAAAAAAATCCACCCGGGCCCTGGCCCTATTTTTGCCCCAAGACAATTGGAGCTGATCTTGAATTCAAAAAGCCCAGCCCTCAAAAAAAAACTAAGATCTCTCCCCCCTGGCCAATAGGCCAGTCAAGGGCCAAAATAGCCCCAGGGCGGCTTTGGGAAGCCCTAAAGGCAAGGTTCTATGGGGCCAGGCCTGGGAGGGGCTCTACGGCCTGGCTAGGCCCGTTTAAAGGCCCTTGGCCACTGACCACATCTCCCGGATAAGCCCGGGCAGAAATCACCATTAATAAGGATGGATGAAAAAATTCTCAGTCGAAAGCTTACCGGGTTTGAGCGGCCAATCACTAGCGAAGAAAAGGGGGCCAGGTAAAAAAAGGCCATTTTACTTTTTTGGCTGGTCTATAGGCAAAACTCTCAAAGCAAGGCTAAAGCGGAAAAATAATTTCTGAATCTAATTTAAGTAAATACTTTAAGATTACCATAAAAATAATGGTTAAAATTGAACCCCTAATCACAAATCTAGCTTGGTTAGCGAAATAAAGCCATGGCCCGAAAATAAGTTCTCAAAAGGGTCCCCAGGGATTGAGAATTCCAGTTCAGGCTGGTCATTTAGGCCTGATTGGAAACCGCCCAGTCTTGGTCCTTTTGAAAACCATCGAAATATTATTTAGTTATTTACTTAAGTTAAAATAGAGTGAAGAAAAAGTTTTTTGACAACGGCTTTTAATTTTTATGGAGAGAATTTTAAAAGGGCTGACCAAA
>JAITLH010000288.1 GCA_031277995.1 Deltaproteobacteria bacterium | reverse complement strand
GGCCCATGCTTAATCCGGCCAAACATAATCCGCCCAAAGCGAAATCCGGCCCAAACTTAATCCGGCCAAGTAACAACCGGTCCGGCAAAACGCGGCCCAAAGTTTAAACCAGCCCAAAGCGAAAACCTACCCGGCCGAACTTGGCCCGACAGGTCATGTTAGGCCGGGCTAGGGAGCGGGAACAAAAATAGCGGTCCATCAAAAACTGGTTGGCCAAAACTGGTCGCCAAAAACTGGTCACCAGTATCGGTTCACAAATACCCGGCCCTTTAAGCGGGAGTTTGAAAGGCCTTTGGAGAAACGGTTCATGGAAAGGGACAAAAGCGAGTCAGGGCGAAAGGGCGCTGACCAAGTTGGGGCCAAACAAGGCGCCGGCAAACAAATTGAGGGCGAAAAAGGGGCCAACAATAAGGCCAAAAGGGTGGCCTTGATCGGATTCGATTGCGCCATTCCCGAGCGGCTGGAGGCCTTAATCGACGAGGGCATCCTCCCAAACTTTGAGGCCTTTAAGAAAAACGGGAGCTATATAGCCGAGGGTTATAACCTACCCACGGTCACCCCGCCTTCCTGGGCCACCATCGCCACGGGGGCTTATCCAAGGACCCATGGGGTGGAGGATTATTACTATTACGTCGAGGGTAGGAGTTTGGAGCACAAAAAAACCGTCCAGGGCTTTGGCGCCGAGGTGGTTAAGGCCGAAACCATATGGGATCGCTGGGATCGGGCCGGGAAAAAATGTCTGGTGGTAAACTATCCCATGAGCTGGCCCAGCAAGATGAAAAACGGCGTAAACCTCATGGGGCAAGGCATGTCCCCGGCCGAGTTTAGGTTCATGGAACCGGGAAACGCCCATAGGGAGTATTTGGCCGCGGAAAGCGTCATCTCGACTGAGACCTTTGCCCAGGGCCATAAGGTGGTTTTCGATAAGGCCAGGGGCTGGGCCAACCTTCCCGAGGGGGAAGATTTCGTGGAGTTTACGGTCGAGGTAAGTTTTAGGGAGTGCGTTTGGCCCTTGGAAACCCAGACCTGGCATGGCCTGGCCTGGGCCAGTCCCGATAACCCCGGTGGACCCGGTGGGACCGGTGGGTCCGGTGGGCCCGGTGGCCTCGGGGACTTTATTAATGGCCAGGGCGATTCAAACGAGGCCATTAACCGTTTCGCCTTGGGCCCGGAAAAGGATTACCAAAAGGCTTTCTTTACTTTAAGCGTTGGCCAGTGGAGCGATCCCATCGAAGGGGACTATAGGGTCAAGGGCGATTCTCGGGTGGAAAAGGGGGTTTTTAGGGCCAAGCTCATGGAACTATCGGATGACGCCGAGATCTTTAAGCTTTACCTCTCCGGGATATCCGGGCGAAGGGGTTTTGTCGATCCCCCCGAGGCGGCCGAGGCCATAGATTTTTCCAAGGTCATAACGGCCAATGACATTGGCCTGGTTAGCTTAATAGGCGGGGTAATCGATCCCCAAACGGTCATTGAGCTGGCCGGTTTCCATTCCGAGTGGCTAACCAACGCCGCCGTTTCCTTACTTAAGGCCAACCCCGACTGGGATCTGTTCTATTCCCACGCCCACAACATCGATTGGTTTTATCACGCCTTTTTGGCCGATTTGGATAGCCCCGACCCCGAGATTAGAAAAAGGGGCCGGGAGCTGGAAAGGGAGATCTACAAGATCGAGGATCGTTATCTGGGAAAACTACTGGAACTTACCGGACCCGACGATCTGGTTATCTTATGCTCGGATCATGGGGCCACCCCCTTGGGGCCGATCTTTAACACGGCCGCCGCCTTGGCCGAAAAAGGCCTTTGCGATTACCAAAAACACAAGTCAGAAAACTACTGGGATATCTACGAAGAGAGCGAGGGCTTTGATTACATCCTGAACGTGGAAAAGTCCCAGGCCATCCCCCAGAAGTACATGTTCGTTTACGTCAACTTGGAAAAGTACCCGGGCGGGTTTGTCAAAGAAGAAGACTACGAAAGGGTCCGGGGCGCGATCATAGACGCCCTACTGGACTACCGTCACCCCGAGACCGGGGAAAGGCCAATCCTTTTGGCCGTCCGTAAGGAGGACGCCAAGGTCTTTGGCATGGGCGGCATCCAGGCCGGCGACGTGGTCTACGCCCTAAAACCCGAATACATGGCCGAGCATGGTTACGGTTTACCCACGGGAAAATCCGGCTGCGGCAGCCTAAAAAATATCCTGCTTTTTAAGGGGCCCAACATCAAGAAAAACTACGTCTACGATCGCCCCCGATGGCTGGCCGATATCGTCCCCACCATCTGCGCCGCGACCGGCGGCCCCCTCCCGGCCGACGTGGAAGGCGCCATCATCTACCAGATCTTTGAAGACTTTGGCCAAAACTAGGCTCCCGGGGAGTAGCCCCGCCTTGGCCAACGCTAAAAGCCAAACCCGCCCCGGATAGGCGCGTAAGATAAAGCCAGGCTCAAACTTTCAGAGGCGGTGGGCCAAAACCAAAGCCAAACCGGCCTGGGCCAGGCCGGCTTGGCGATTGAAAAAAGCCAAGCCCAAAAAAAACTAAAACAAAAATCCAAGGAGGCCCCATGGCCGAGATAAAAACCCTGATCGTTAAGGTGCCGGATATAAGCGAACAAAACGGAAAGGGCTCCCAGGAGGCCATACGTAGGGGCGCTTATTTTGAAAACTACTCACCCGGCGAGGTTTTGATAAACGCCGAGGCCAACCAGGCCAAAGTGGTTTCCGACCCACGGGCCGCCCTGGAATCGCTGGCCGCGGGCGAGGCCCTAATCGAAGTGGAACTTCGCGGCCCCGACCACGAATCGGAGCTTTACGATCTGTTGGATAAAAGCGATCGCCGAACCGTCGTCGCCATAATCTCCAATCGGGGCTTGGTCTTTCATGGCCTGGGGGTTAAGCCCAAATACAGATCGGCGATTGGGGTAAGCTTCAAAGACGTTTTGCCTACCTTGGCCCAGGTGGGGGAGTTCTGTTTGGCCGAAACGGTGGAGGGTCAAGTCCTTTTCGACGCCCTCAAAAACAAAAACCACAAACAGGGCCAAATCGAGCGCCTGAAAGCCGCCCTCGAACGCCTCGAAAAGATCCTGAAACGGGAAAACCGCGAACCCTGGGACAAGCACGATTGCGCCTAGCCCGGGGGTTCAAATCGATTCGGTTAATCATGGGCGTTTGGGAGGGGGGGGGAGAATAAAAGCCCGATGGGCTAAAGGCAAAAGAGAAAGATCAAAAGCCAAAGGGCCAAAGGGCAAAAGGGCCAAAAACTAGGCCCAAAGGCCAAGCCCCATGGGGCCAAATTAAGCCAATCTTGGCCCCACATTGGGCCAAGATTGCTTAGTCGCGATAGAGCTTGACCGATTCGATGTCCCTTTTGAATTTGGCCAATTCGCCCGCGAACGATTTGGTCAACTCCAGG
>JAITLH010000140.1 GCA_031277995.1 Deltaproteobacteria bacterium | reverse complement strand
TACGTTTGACGATTTTAAGATTTTGGACCTATCCTTCGTCTATATAGTTTATTGTTTAAATAACGATTATGACGTATTGGACCAGCTATTTTCGTCTAATTAATTACATTAATTCATGGATACTATTTCCAATTATATAATTGGCCAATTAAGATTAATTGGCTTGATTGAGGTTATACGGTGGAAGGTAAATCTGGAATAAAAAGTAAAAAGAATATTATAATCATAGCCCTGGGTGTGGTTCTCTTAGTGTTTATCATACTCTTTGTCACCAGCGGCCCCGATGGCCAAGAGGCGACTAAGGGCACCCCAACCGCGACCGATTCCGCTAGCCCGGCCGGGGCCCCGGTCGCCAATGAACCGGACGCTAGCCAAGCCGTCGGCGCCGCCTCCACGGCCCCCGCCCCGGTGGCCGCGTTGGGAACCCCCGGACCGGCCGCTTCGAGCGAGGCCGGCTCCGCGGGAGCGGTCGCCACCGGGACAATCCCGGCCGCGTCTAGCGCCGAGGGCGGCGCCTCTTTAGAGGGCGGCGAAGCAAGCGCCCCGGCCGTCCCAAATAACGAAGAAGACTTCGTGGCCGTGACCCCCCAGTTATCCGGCGGCCCCAGTATCCCCGAAAGGGTGCCCAATAGGCAGGTCACCCCCGAGGAGGCCGTGGTCATCTGGACCGAAATGGCCGACGGCGGGGACGTCATGGCCATGCTTAACCTGGCCCGTTTGTACCAAAACGGCGTGGGCACCAGGCTAAACCATACCAAGGCCGGGGAAATGTTTCAAAAGGCCGCCGACGCCAATAGCCCCGAGGGCACTTTCGCTTTGGCCCAAGCCTATGAATTTGGCATGGGTTTCGCGGCCGATGACAAGAAAGCTTGGGAGAACTACCAAAAGGCGGCCAAGCTTAATTTCGCCGACGCCAATTTTCGCATCGCCATGGCCCACGCCGAAGGCACCTTTGGCTTAACCCAAGACGAGGCCAAGGCTTTTGAGTTCCTATTAAAAGCCGACCAGGGCAATTCCCCCATGGCCGCCCAATTTCTCGGACAGGTTTACCTGGAAGGAAACTTTGGCCAGCCCAGGGATCAAGACAAGGCCCTAGCGAGCTTTACCAAGGGCGCGAACCAGGGCAATCCCGATTCGATGCTTAGCCTGGGACTTATGTACCATGAAGGCCTGGGACGGCCCATCGACGAAGTCCAGGCTCTCAAATGGTTTATCCTGGCCCAGAGTCTGGGCGCGACCAACCAAGACTGGAACTCCATTTTCACTTCCGTCAGGAAAAACATGACCGAGGAACAGATCCAGCAAGCCTCCCAAGACGCCGCGGCCTGGTTTGAAGAGCTTAGGGCCAAGCTCCAAGGCGGCAATTCCGAAGCCGCCCCCGCCGGAAGCTAAACAAAACCGCCCAAAACCTTAATCCCTAAAAAAAACCGGAGACTCGCGTCCCCGGTTTTTTTTGGCCTCAATCTTTTTTGGGCCCAGGGTCCACTGGCCCAGGATCCGTGGGCTTGGTTTCAACGGTCCCCGCGTCTTTGGGATCTGGCGCTTCTCCCGCGGGGGCGCCTTGGGGCTTTGCCATTGGAGGGGCTGGGAAGGGCGGCCCGGGGTGATTCATGGCCGGCGGGCCCTGGGCGGGCGGGTTTTGGGCCGGCGGGCTTGGGAATTTGGGAAAGCGAGGGGTGGCCGCCCAAAAACCTTGGTGGGAAAAGGAGTTCCATAGCCACCTCATCCAGCCAATGAGCGAGATGGCCAGCCACAGGGCCCAGGCCAGCATGACGTAGTTATAGAAGCGATCGGGGATGGTGATGACGCTGGCCTCGGGCCAGGGCCCGTAGGCGCGGTCGATAAACCAGAAAAGGTTATGGTCCGAGGAATTATGGTAACCGGTGACGGCCATGACCGGGGCTTCCAGTAAGCCGTGGCGAAGGCCGTTGTAGATGGCCAGTAAGGCTATGAGGGTCCATATGACTAGGCCAATCTGGGCGGCGTTAAAGGTCAAGTTTTTCTTTATTCGAGCCCTTGTGCCCCTTAGGCCAAAGACCATTAACCAGCCGGCCACGAATAGGCCCCAAAAAACGCTCAATTGGGCCAAGCCCAAAAACAGCACGAACCAAGAAACCGTGCCCAGGGGGGTGATTTTTATCCGGCCCAGAAAGAGCGAGATTACCAAAATCGCCCCGGCCATTGACCAAAACAGCACGGCCGGGCCTAGGCTGGGACCCCTGGCCAATAAGGTCCAGCGATCCTGGGGGGTCTTTATGTTAAGGACGATGTTGGCCGCGGCCAGGTCGAGATTTAAGGCCGGGGTGGTGGCCACGGTGGAAAGGGACTTGGTTTCCAGCCAACTAACCTTGACCGAGTGATTCCCCGGGGTCAGGGGTAAGACCACCTTGGGGCCGCTTACCGATGACGAGGGTAGGTTCTGGTTATCCATCGAAAGGGTCTGGATCTCGGAGCCAACCGGGAGGTCAAAGGCGAAGGGGCCGCCAAAACTACTCCTAAGGGACAAAGTCAGTTCGTTGCGGCGGTTTTCTTCCCCCAAAGACACTTCCAAATTGGCCTTGTCAACGACCAAAAACCGGCCCGGGACGGGTTCTGGACGGCTCACGGCGATCTTGACCGATTCATTGGGCCAGGGGCGCCACTTGGGGTTCCAGTAGCCGGAGGGAGCCAGGTTATAGATGGGGGTAAGCCCGGCGGTTTCAATCCGCCAGAAGTTGGCCGCGTCCAAGGTCCAGCTCTCGGCGTAGGGCCCGCTTTTGGCCGTGAGCTCTAGGGGTTTTTCCAAATCGATGTCCAGATCCGATTCCCAGGAGATTTGCCTAACCCCGGGGTTAAAACTCAAAGTGGCCTGGCCGTCTTTGACGGTTAAGCCCATCGTGGTCGGCTTTTCCCCCGCCAAAAGCGGTAAGTTCAAAGTAAAGGGGCTTACGATCGGATCGAAGGCCGAAACCGTGGTGTAGACTTTCCACTCGATGCCAAGCGACAAGGTCCTCTCAACCATGAAGAAGGGTTTTAGGGCCCCCTGAAAACCGTCACCCGCTCCGGGGTCGGCCAAGGCTCCGCCCCCACCCGGGTCGCCGCTTGGCCCCGGGTGGGCATTGTCCCCGCTTTCGCCAATTGCCTCATT
>JAITLH010000182.1 GCA_031277995.1 Deltaproteobacteria bacterium | reverse complement strand
CCGATCTACCATCGACAAACTCTCCCTCTCCCTCTTTCCCCCAGCCCCCACCCCAGACGGGCCGGGAGGCGCGATTGAAACCAACCCAAACGACCCGAAAGGACCAGTCGGCGGGCTTGAAACCAACCCAAACGCCGCGAAAGGACCAGTCGACGGGCTTGAAACCAACCCAAACGACCCGATAGGGCCGGGCGACGGGCTTGAAACCAACCCAAACGACCCGAAAGGACCAGGCGGCGGGCTTGAAACCAACCCAAACGACGCGAAAGGGCCGGGCGAGAGCGCATGACCAACCAAAATAACCCCCCAAAACCCAACCAAGAATACATACTGGAAACCAAACATTTTTCCTTTTGGGTGGATCGGGTCCAGATCCTAAACGACATTTCTTTCGCCGTTAAAAGGGGCGACTTTCTTTCCATCGTGGGGCCAAACGGGGCCGGCAAATCGACCCTCATAAAATGCCTCCTTCGTCTTCACCAAAGGGGCCGCTCCACCGGCTCCGTTACCGTGGAAGGCCTTAACCTTAACTCCTATACCCAAAAACAGTTGGCCAAGGTCGTAAGCTACGTCCCGCAGGCCGGGGGCTGGATTCCGCCCTTCACGGTAAGGGACTTCGCGAAACTAAGCCGCTTTCCCCACGCCTCCACGGTCTCGGGCCTAAGCCCCTCGGACGAGCTGGCCGTCGACCAAGCCCTTGAAACGGTGGGCCTAACCAACATGGCCAAACGGAGCCTTAAAACCATGAGCGGGGGCGAGCGCCAAAAAGCCTACCTGGCCGCGGCCCTGGCCCAGGGTTCCGACATCATGTTATTGGACGAACCGGCCGCCTCCCTCGATCCCCGCCACGCCTCGGATCTGGCCACGCTACTTACCAAACTAAACCAAGAAACCAACCTTACCGTCATCATGATCACCCACGATCTAAACCACCCCCTCAAAACCGGGGGCCTGGCCCTGGTCCTGGCCGGGGGCGAGCGCCGCTACTTTGGCCCGGCCTCGGGCCTACTTGAGAATGGGGTCTTGGAAAAGGCCTTCCAGCACGAGTTTTTGTACCTTGACCACCCTTACGGCCAAGGCCGATTGGTGGTGGCCAGATGAGCTTTATCTCCCAACTTTTCCTCCCCCAAGGCCGATTGGCGGTGGCCAGATGAACGTATCCCTTCGAATCACCCTCCTAATCGTCTTGTCGCTTTTAGTCTTGGCTATCTGCCCCTTTTTTGGGCTGACCTTTATTTCCCCGGCGGTCTTGACCGTCCCCGATCACCAAGACGCCGAACTTTTTTGGCGCCTTAGGCTGCCCCGGACCGTGGCCGCCTTTTTGGCCGGGGCCGGGCTCTCCATGGGCGGGATGATCTTCCAAGCCCTTTTCCGTAACCCCCTGGCCACGCCCTTTACCCTGGGCGTTTCCTCCGGCGCCTCCTTTGGGGCCTCGGTTTATTTTTGGGTCAGCGGGGCTTTTCTGGTTAAGGTCGGAAGCCTGGGCCCGCTTTTCGCCTCCCTTTTGGGGGCCTTTCTTTCGATGTTTTTGGTCTGGTCGATAACCAGTTCCCGGGGCGGCTTCCAAACCGCCATCATGCTGCTGGCCGGGGTGGTCATAAATTTTTTCTTCTCAAGCTTGGTATTATTCGTTCAATATATCTCCAACGCCAACGATTCGCTTAGGATCATGCATTGGCTCATGGGATCTTTGGCTAACTTAGAAACGGCGAGATTGGCCGAACTGGCCTTCGTGGTCATCATGGGCGGCGTCTTTGTCATGTCCTTGGCCCCGCAAATCGATCTCCTTACGGCCGGGGAGGAACTGGCCGCGAGCCGCGGGGTAAAACTCAAAACCTTAAAAATCGAAATCTTCGTCGTGGCCTCCGTCATCGTGGGCACGGTCGTATCCCTGGCCGGGCCCATAGGCTTTGTCGGCCTCATGGTCCCGCACGCATGCCGCCTGATGCTGGGCTGGAACCACCGGAGCCTTACCCCCACGGTATTTTTCGTGGGCGGGGCCTTTTTGTGCCTTTGCGATTTGGCCTCCAGGCTAATCCTGGCCCCAGCCGAGCTCCCCATCGGCATAGTCACGGCCCTTTTGGGCGGGCCCTTCTTCCTCTGGATTCTTTTTAGGACCAACTCGGCCGGGGACCTTTTCTAAACCCCGGGGGGCTAGAAAAAATCCCCGACCCCAAAAAACCATCCGGCCAAAAGCGCCCCCCATTCGGGCCGCTTTTGGCCAACTTTTCCAAAGAGAGGCTAAAAAAATCCCCCCGGGGTCCCTTGGGGCCCCTTGGAGCTTATTTTCGTAACCAGGGTTTTTTTGGCCCTATCCGCGTTTAAGATAGCGAAATCCAAGGCCAAATTTTCGCGTTAGCCTCAGGCCACGAAATTGGTATTTTTTTTTTCGAGTATTGACATTTTTCTAATAATGGTTTATAGATATTGACGTCAACGAGAGACTATCCGTCACAATAATGAGAAGGGGAAGTACGTTCTGGACCAAGGCCCCGTTAAGCCATTTCCATAGGGCGAGTAAAGGCGAGCGGTAAAATTTTGGTTTCGGGAGAGTAAGAAAAACCGTGAAAGCCTACCCAAAAAAAATTTCTAAGAGGGAATCCATGGAACTGGACCTGAGCGCGGCCGAGGAAATTGAGATCGAGATTATAGAGGACATTGAGCTGCCGACCAACTTTGAAAGCTTTGGCGGCCCTTTTCCTTATGACTCCAAACACGTTCGCCGCGTGGCCGGGTCCCTACTGGGGGACGCCATGGCCATCGCCAAACCCAAAGCCGCCTTTCGGGTCTCGGTCATCGCCGTCGAGGACCTGGGCTTAAACCGCAAGATTGAAATCGGCCCGGTGGTCTTAACCGATCAAGTCCTGACCGACAACTTAAAAGACCTGGGCCGGGTTTTCCCTTTTTTGGCCACCGAAGGCCCGGAGCTAGCTAAATGGGCCCAGACCCTAAGCCCCAGGGACAAAACGGCCGCCTTTGTCATTAGGTATATAGCCCTAAAGGAAGCCGAAAGGCGCCTCGAGGAAAGGCTGACCGAACTCTACGGCCTATCGCGCCTAGGGGCCATGAGTCCCGGGGTCCTCCCGGCCTGGCCCTTGCAGGGCCAAAGAAACCTCTTTGAGCTCCTGGACCCTTTGCCGACCCAGCTGGGCGTGTCCCTTAAGGGCGAAACCTTTTGGATGATCCCGGACGTTTCCTCCTCGGGCCTTTACTTTGAAACCGAGGCCGGTTTCCATAACTGCCGGCTCTGCCCCTTGGATACCTGCCCCCTGAGGCGCTTTGGCCGCGACCACGTCGAAAACGTCCCCATCCAAGGCCTCCTGGGTTAGTTTAATTACCCGGGTAAGCTAACTAGCCCAGCCAGCTTACCTGGCCAACTTACCTGGCCGGCTTGCCTGGCCGGCTTGGCTTGCCAAGCCAAATGGCTGGCCAAACAAGAATGGCCAGCCGGGCCAAAACAACTTGCCCGGGCCAAAAAGGCTACCCAAGCCCTTTTGGCCCTTGCCCCACCGGGGGAGACGAGTCCTTCCCCCCAAAAAGCGCGGGGTTTCCAATTCCCGCGCCATTCGTCTCCTCCGGCCCCCTAATCCCGCCTTTTGATAATCAGCCTGGCGTACTTGGTTTCGTAACCGCTTTCGGTTTTAATCACGCCCCGGCCGTTCATGTCGCTATACTTATCCGAGTCTTTGATTGAATACTTCTTGGTCCTTAAGCCGGAAGAATTTTGCCGGTCGGTAATCCCCAAAATCCGGAACTGATCGGGGTTGTATTTGTCCAAAAAAGTTATGGGAACGCACATTAGCCCGTCGTAATCGTAAGGAATGTCCGAAACCAATCCCACCTCGATGGCGTCGTAATTGTCATACCTGACGCTCTCCTTGGCCCGGTAGCGTTTGCTTAAAATTAGCCTATCGTGCCTAACCGGGACGTCCAGGTTAGTAAACCAGCGCACTCCCTTAACCCGGATATACCTATTCCCGTCCCCGTCCACCCGAAAGTTGGCCGCCTCCAGGGGGTACGTCGCGGGAACGCGAAACTCCCTGTCCCCGCCGTGAATGCTTTGGCCCAACCAAATCTTGTCTTTCATGATTAGCGGGAAAATTTCCTTATAACCGACGGCGTTAACGTTACCGATGACCAAAAACTTTTTTTCGTAATCCAAAAGCTTGGCGATAAATTCCCTAAATAACGAAAAGGGCGGATTGGTTACGACCAGGTCAGCCTCTTTTAAAAGTTCCAAACACTCCGCCGATCTAAAATCGCCGTTTCCCCCAAGTAAAGCCAACTCGTTATTTTTGTTTTTAACCAACCCTTCCAGGCCGCTTACGTTAACCCCCCTAAACCCATTTACTCCGTTTACTTCATTTACTCCTTTAACTCCATTAACTCCGTTAACTTCGTTAACGACAATCTTAAAACCCCTTCTCCCCTTACTCGCGTCTTCCCCAATTTCCGGCCTTAAGCCAAAAATATCCCCAATTTGCCCATAACCAAATCCCGAGCCGGCGTAGCCGGTCGCCACAAGCCGCCTAAGCTTAAGAAAATTAAAATTCGTCGCGAAATATTTAAAAAAATTGCTCTCAAAGGGATCGTCGCAGTTACACAAAACCACCTTTCCACAAAAATGTTCCTTGTAATAAACCAACTCTTTCTCAATATCAATCATCTGAGTATAAAACTCATCGTTTTTACTCTTTTTCGCCTTACCAAACCCTTTTTGATATACGTTACCCATGACTCCCAACCCGCCAAAAATTAAATTTTCCTAAAGGGCCAGGCCGTAAGGGACGGTTTTCCGAACCATGCGACCAATGGCCCTCCGGCGCCCATCGGCCCGCCCGGCTCGACACCCAAACCCTTAAAAAACCAAACCGGAGCGTAGCCCTCAGGAGCGACGCGCCAAAGACGGCGATTTATCGCCGTCGCGGCGCGTTTCGCAAAGACAATCCGTTCCTTTTCTGATTTCCGGCCCTCTCTTTTACTCTCCTATCTAGCCCGATAGTCACGTTGACTGTATCTTTCATGGTAAACGCCTCCACCGCTTAGTATTTTGGATTTATCATGCCATATTACCAAGAGCGTTTCAAAGGAGAAAGGCCGCGGCCATTTACCGTTTGAGCCTCAAGATCATTTCGCCAGGGTCAAAAAAAAGCAACCACCGCGTTTGATAATTAAAGAAAGGCCTTTGATCCAAAGACAATTTCCACAAAGCCGAATAATTTCTACCAATATTGGCCAACGCTAAATAAATCATGACAAAAGCTTGACCAAAATCCAACAAGGGCTTTGTTTTTTGGCTCATGGCCTGGCTTTAGGGTAGAACCATAGCATAAACCATCACCGCCTTTGGGCCAAAAACGCCAAAAGTTTTTAGGGGCGAACCTTTTAAAATTATCAAAAAAAGACTTGCCTAAACGAGCCGGTTCCATTATAATTTCTAGTTACCGCTTTTGTCCCCAGGAGGGCCATTAGGCGCCCTTGACGCGGTCAAGCTACTTTAGTTCGTTTTTTTAGGAGTTTTTTGCCATGGACGCAATCGCCAATATAGATTATGAACAGATGCGTTTCGATCTCCCTTCCTTTCGCGCCGGCGACACCGTGGCCGTTCATGTCCGCATCAAGGAAGGCGACAAGGAAAGGGTCCAGATCTTTAAGGGTATGGTTATCCGTCACCGCAAGGGCGCCATGGATTCCAGTTTCACCGTGAGAAAGGTCTCCAACGGCATCGGGGTCGAGAGGATTTTCCCGACCTTTTCGCCCATCATCGACAAGATCGAGGTCATCACCGAGGGCAAGGTTCGCAGGTCGCGCCTGTATTACCTTAGGGCCCTTAGGGGTAAGGCTTCCAAGGTCAAGACCAGAAACAAGTATTTCAAGCAAACCCCGGCCAAACCCAAGGCCTAAGCTTGGCTTTGGCCTCTGGCCGCCAGCCAAGGATTAAAATAATCGCCATGACCGGGCTTTTGGAAAACCTTCAAGCCGTCCCTACCGATAAGACCGGGGACGGCTTTTTTTCACCCCTTTACCTTTTCGATCGCTCGCATGACAAAAGGCCTTTGGCCGGGCTCGACGAGGCGGGGCGGGGCCCCTTGGCCGGGCCCTTGGTGGCCGCCGCGGTCATGTTGCCAGAGGGTTTCGATTGCCAACTGATTAACGATTCCAAGAAACTAAAAGAAAGCGAACGGGAAAAGGCCTTTGAGATCATCGCCTCCAAGGCCCTCCATTGGGCCTATGAGGTCATAAGCCCGGCCGACGTGGATAGGCTAAACCCCTTGGCCGCCTCCATGCTGGCCATGGCCAGATCGCTATCCAAGCTTCCCCAAAAGCCCAAACTGGCCTTGGTTGACGGAAACAAATGCCCCCGGGTCGATTGCCCGGTCCTGGCCGTGGTCAAGGGCGATTCCAAGTCCCTTTCCATCGCCGCCGCCTCCATCGTGGCCAAGGTCATTCGGGATCGCCTGATGGTTAAAGAACACTCCCTTTTCCCAAACTACGGCTTCGATCGCCACAAGGGTTATGGGACCAAGGAACACCTTAAGGCCATCGAAAAATTTGGCCCCTCCCCCATCCACCGCCTAAGTTACCGGGGAGTTAAAAAAGATCCGCCCAAAGGGCCAAAACCCGCCAAACCCCATCCGACCTTGTTTTAAAATGTCAAGCCAACCGCCAAAAAAGAGGGTTTTTGACTCAAATAAGTTAAAACCGCGCCCCTCCCCAAAGCCCGGCGCCCCCTTAGCCCCCCAACCCGATGCCCAAAACCCCGGGCCAGCTTTATCAAAATCCGCCCCAAAAAACCCGGCGCCCCAATCTTCCCCACTCGCCCCCGAGCTCGCCCACGAGCTCGCCCACGAGCTCGCCCCCAAAGCCAGTCCCGAAGCCGCCCCCAAAAGCCAAGCCCCCTTGGCCCCCGGGCTTTATTTGCTGCCAAGCCCCTTGGGTAACCTAGGGGACGTCAGCCAGAGGTTTGTCGAGATCGCCTCGGCGGCTTCGGTCATCGCCGCCGAGGACACGCGCCGAACCCTAAACCTACTTAACCACCTGGGGCTAAACAAAAAACTTTACTCTTACCGCGAAGAAAACCACCGGTCCATGTTACCCACGCTACTTCGCCATTTGGGGCAAGGCGATATCGTGGCCTACGTAAGCGACGCCGGGGCCCCCTGCGTTTGCGATCCCGGGGCGTTACTGGTAAGCGAGGTTAGAAAAGCCGGCCTGCCCGTCTATCCCATCCCCGGCCCCTCGGCCGTAATCACGGCCTTGATGGCCTCCGGCTTTGAGGCTTCGAGTTTTACTTTTTTGGGCTTTTTGCCGCCCAAACCCGAGGCCAGGCGCAAATACCTAGAATCGGTCAAAGATCGCCCCGAGGTCTTGGTAACCTTCATTCCGCCCCATAAACTTGAGGCGTCCCTCCATGATCTCCTAACCGTCCTGGGCCCCCGAAGCGCCCTCATGGCCAGGGAGATGACCAAAGTTTTCGAAGAATATCTTTTTTTAAACCTCGACGAACTCCTAACCGAAATCGCCAATAACCCTCGCCGCGGCGAAGTCACCCTGGTAATCGGCCCGCCCAAGCCCCAAAACGCCCCTAAACCCCCAAGCCCCGAACTAATCGAGCAAATAAAAAACGACACCCGGCCCACCAAAGAAGCCGCCGCCCATTACGCCAAAACCCATGGCCACTCCAAAAAAGCCATGTATGACTTAATCCTGGAGATCCGCCAAAACGAAAAAATTAACGACGGCGACGATGGGCCAAGCGACCAACCGGCTATTGGGCCAATTGCCGGGCCAACAAGCTGGCCAACCGAAGGCCCAAGCCACGGGCCAAGCCACGACGCGGCCAACGAACCGACAAATGGGCCAACCGATGGCCCAAGCGGCGAGCCAAACGACGACGAAAGAAAATCCTAGCCGCCCCGGCCGGCCAAGGGCCAGGCCAAACGTTTCTTGGTTTTTTTAACCGTTCCGATAGGGGCTAAAAAAATCCCCCCTCGCCCCGGCGCGATTAACCTTAAACCTTAAGCTCGTTTACCCTTGACATAGCCTGGGCCAAGGCTCTGTCAAGGGGGCGCGGTCAAGACCATTATTTAAAAAAAACCTAAGCCGTGGTATTCTTCCTATGTCACTAAGCTTGACATACTAACCGTATCCGGCCCTTCCCCAGTCCTTTTGCCGTTATATTGGCGCCTTGGCGCCGCCCTAGGGCGGTTTTTTTTGGGCTGACCATCATGGAAGCCAAGTTAGTCCTGGGGCCCGGCCGGTAAGTAAAAAAAAACAAAACCGCGGGCCAAACGCCCGCGAGAAATTAAGCCCAAAACCACGAAATTGGCCAAACGAAGCTTGCCAAACGAAACGAGCCCAACCAAGGGAACTAGCCAACCAAGCGTTTTAGCGTAACCATAGTATCCGGCCGCCGGATTATTCGCGGCTAAACAAGAAAACAAACTTTTACTTCCCCACCAAAGGATTGAACGAATCATGCCCATCTCGACTATCGAAGAAGCCTTGGATGACGTCAAATCGGGACGAATGGTGATCTTGGTTGACGACGAAAACCGAGAAAACGAAGGCGATCTGGTTTTGGCGGCCCAGCACACCACCCCCGAGGCCATAAATTTCATGGTCACCCACGCGAGGGGACTGGTTTGCCTGGCCATGACACCGGAAAAAATCGACTCATTGGGCCTGCCGCAGATGTCCAGGGATAATTTGTCGGCCTTCCAGACGGCCTTCACGGTTTCCATCGAGGCCAGAAGGGGCGTAACCACGGGCATTTCGGCGGCGGATAGGGCCACCACCGTTCAGGCGGCCGTAAACCCCGAGGCCAAACCAGAGGATCTGGTAAGCCCGGGTCACATTTTTCCTTTGAGGGCCAAGCCCGGCGGGGTTTTGGTAAGAACGGGGCAAACCGAGGGCTCGGTTGATTTGGCTAGGTTAGCCGGGCTGATTCCGGCCGGGGTCATTTGCGAGGTCATGAACGAAGACGGGACCATGGCCAGGTTACCGGACCTGGAGATCTTTTCCAAAAAGCACGGCCTCAAAGTCATTACCGTGGCCGATCTGGTCGCCTATAGGCTAAAGCACGAAAAACTGGTGACCTTGGCCGCCAAGACCGTTTTGCCAACGGACATGGCCGAGTTTGATTTGTACGCTTACACCACCGAGGTGGATAATTCGGAATATTTGGCCATGGCCCTGGGGGATCTTACGTCCGAGGAACCCATCTTGGTTAGGGTTCATTCCCAGTGCCTAACCGGCGACACGCTTGGATCCTTGCGCTGCGATTGCGGGGACCAGTTAAAAGAATCGCTTAGGATGATTACCGAGGCCAAGCGGGGTATACTGTTATACGTTCCCCAGGAAGGCCGGGGGATTGGGTTAATAAATAAAATCAAGGCCTACGCCCTCCAGGATAAGGGGGAGGACACGGTGGAAGCCAACCTGGCCCTGGGTTTTGGGGAAGATCTTCGCGACTACGGGCTGGGCGCCCAGGTTTTAAGGGACCTTGGCGTTAAGAAAATGCGCCTAATGACCAATAACCCCACCAAGATGGTCGCCTTACAAGGCTATGGCCTGGAAGTGACTGAAAGGGTTCCCATCGAATTGCCCCCCAAGCCAGAAAACTTTAAGTATATGGAAACCAAATGCAATAAGATGGGCCATTTGCTAAAACTAATCAAAGACCAGTCATAAAAGTTACCACAAAACCAACCGCCAAAGACCGCCTTAGGCCAGGCTAATTAACCAAAATCCGGCCCTCAAAGTTATCGCGAAATCAACCGCCAAAGACCGCCTTAGGCTAGGCGAATTAACCAAAAACCGGCCCCCAAAGTTATCGCGAAATCAATCCCCTAAGGGCATATAACTTAACCAAAAAATGGCCATGTAATTTACCGTAACGACCTACGCCGTGGGGCATAAAAAATTCAAAAAAAACCAGCCATAAAAATTATCGCGAAATCAATCCCCTAAGGGCACATAATTTAAACAAAAACAGTCATAGGAGTTACCATGACAGTAACCATCGAAGGCCACATAAGCGCTAAAGAACTTAGGCTTGCCATCGTCGTAAGCAGGTTTAATAGTTTCATTACCGACCGCTTATTGGCCGGGGCTTGCGACGCCTTTCACCGCCACGGCGGGGACGAAAATTTTTTAACGGTCGTAAAAACCCCCGGGGCTTTTGAGCTGCCGTTGGTGACCCAAACGGTGGCCAACACGAAAAAACACGACGCCATCGTGGCCTTGGGCGCGGTTATCCGCGGGGACACGCCCCACTTTGATTACGTGGCGGCGGAATCGATTAAGGGGTTGGCCCAGGTGACGCTGGCCACGGGAGTGCCCATAGTTTACGGGGTTTTGACTTGCGATACGGTCGAGCAGGCCATCGATCGGGCCGGGACCAAATCCGGCAACAAGGGTTTTGAGGCCGCGGTCACGGCCATGGAAATGGCCGCTTTATTGCGCCAAATCCAAAAATCCTAAGGTTAAAAAAAACGTGCCGGAGACCAGAAAAAACGCCTCGCATCCCCAAAGCCGCAGGCTAAGTAGGGAATTGGCCATGAGACTGATGTTTCAATACCAGGCCAACGGACTAAGGCCCGAGGAAACCATTCACTTATTTGAGCAAAACTTTGACCCCAAAAACGACGAAGACGAAGGACTGGAAATAACCGTCGAGGATTTTGAGATCGCTTGGCCCATGGCCAAAGATCTCTTCGCCGGGGCGGTCTCCAGCTTGGGGGAATTGGATCGCGACATCGACGAAGCCTCCCAAAACTGGGCCTTGGATCGCATGTCCCAGGTTGATTTGGCCTTATTGCGCATGGCTTATTACGAGATGAGGTTCAGAAGCGAGATCCCCTTAAAAGTCAGCTTAAACGAAGCCCTGGAAATCGCCAAAAGTTTTGGTGAGCGCGATTCCATCGCCTTCATTAACGGCGTTTTGGATAGGCTCAAGGCCAAGGCCGAAAAAACGCGAAAACCCAAGGAAACTTCGACTCCCCAGTCAAAAAGCTAAAAATAAGTTAGTTTTTTGACGAATCCCCCACGATTTGACATTGACGCAAGCAAAAAAAATCAAGGCCGCGCCGATTTTCTGGTTTTATCTAATTAGATCCAAACAGACTCGCGATTGACAAGACTATTCCTGGAAAGTGGGTTAATTCATATCCACAAAATAACCCGAATCATTTTTTTTAAAATAGATCTTCCCAAAGCGGATAAAATATCGTAGGATATATTTAATCAACAGTTTAAAACCCTAGTTACCTTGCAAATCGTTTAAAAACCGTTTGCCACTTTGGTGATTCACGCGATGCTAAACCTTCCAAAGAAGTTAAATGGGACGATGTTTATGGAACTTAATAGTCCAAAATCGTCCCGTCTCCCCCTGACGGGTCTAGTTTTAACTTTTCTAGCCATCGTTTTTTTGGCCGGTTGCGGTTACACCCTGACCTCCAGTCCCTATAAGCTGGACTTAAAGGGGCAAACGTTAAGGTTATCGGTCCCGGTGGCCGAAAACCATAGTAGGATAGGCCGTCTGGGCCCGGCCCTGACCAAGGCGGTCATAGAAAGACTCTCCGGAACCGAGGGTTTGTATTTCGATACCGTTAACCCGGAAGCGACCTTAAAGCTTACCATCACTTCCGTGGCCGTGGGTAGCGGCTCCTGGGAACCGGTCGAAACCACCTCCAGGGATATCCCCGAGGCCTCTTCAAGCCGCACGGCCGCGGTTTCGGTCATGGCCACCCTAAGTAGGCCCAATCCCGACGGGGGAGCGCCTTTGGTTAAAAGCAGCCAATTTTACAATTACCGTACCTATCTGGTAAGTCGCGACCAAGGTCAGGTGGAGTTGCAGGAAGCCGAAGCCTTGGACTGGGTCATTTCCGACATCAGCCAAAAGATAGGCGCCATAATGTTCAATGAGTTTTAGTCGTGAGTTCTTCGTTCCTAATGGGCCGCCCGGCCCGGTTTTGGAAATCAAATGAAAAAACGGGCTCGGTAAATTGCCTGGCCTGCTTCCACCGTTGCGACATTCCCGACGGGCGAAGGGGCTTTTGCCAATCGAGGGTCAACAAAAACGGCATACTCTACACCCTAAACTACGGCTACACGGCTTCCTTGGCCCTGGACCCGGTCGAGAAAAAACCCCTTTACCACTTTCAACCCGGCTCGATGACTTTTTCGGTGGGCGCCCCGGGCTGCAATTTTTCTTGCCTGGGTTGCCAAAACCACGACCTTAGCCGCCCGGGCTCTTCTTGGCCCGGGGTCAAATACAACCCGGACATCATCACCCGTTTAAACCAAATGGCCTTCGATAACGGCGCCGACAGCTGGTCTTTCACTTACAGCGAGCCGACCGTTTTCCTGGAATACGCGATCGATCTGGGACTGGAAGCCCACCTAAACGGGTTGCCTTCCATCTGGGTCACTAACGGCTCCATGTCGCCCGAGGTCCTAAAGGCCTTGCCGCCCGCCGTCTCGGCCATGAACATAGACTTAAAGGGCTTTACCAAAAAGTTTTACCACGAGGTGGCCGGGGGCCGCTTGACGGCGGTCAAAGACAATATCGAACTGGCCCTCTCGTTGGGCATCTGGGTGGAGGTCACCACCCTGGTTATCCCGGGACTAAACGATTCCATTAGCGAGCTAGAGCAACTAACCTCCTATCTGGCCGCCCTGAGTCCCGATCTCCCCTGGCACATCAGTCGGTTTTTTCCCCGGCACCGCCAATCCCACATCCCGGCCACGCCCATCTCGACCTTGGAAAGGGCCAAAGACATCGCCCAAAATAACGGCTTAAACTACGTCTACATCGGAAACGCCTTTAGCCCAAAATACGGCGACACCGTCTGCCCCTCTTGCGGCCTAAGCCTAATAAAACGCCACGGTTTCACGGTCCTCGAAAACCAGCTGACCAATGGCGGCCTTTGCCCAAAATGCCTAACCAAAATCGCCGGCCGCTGGAACTATAACTTTGAGGCCAACCAAGCCTAAAAAAAAGTATCCCAGCCCAACCAACCAAAGCTAACCAACCGACCGAATAGCCAAACGAACCACGCTAACCGACAAAACGACTAGCCAAACTTGGCTTGGCCTTTGGGCCCGCGGGCCCCGCGGGGCCCCGCCGGGCTTTTCCCCAAGATCGATCTTCACAAAAGGACGCGAAAAATGTATACTGGCCCCGGCCGGGGAAAGATAACCCTGGTCCGCTTAAAGCCAGAGAATTTTTTTCGCGGAGACGTACCGAAGTGGCCGTAACGGGGGCGACTCGAAATCGTCTTGTCGGTGATGAGCCGGCACGTGGGTTCGAATCCCACCGTCTCCGCCAGAATACCTAAAAACGCTAGATTGTTATATACTTCACTAGATCCATCGAGACCCTGAAAACCCTGTAATAACAACGGTTTTTAGGGTTTTTTATTTTTAAATTTGTCTAACCGCGTCTAGAAAAATCTCTTGAAATCTATAAAATTTTCAGGTATTTGGATAGGTACTTGAAACGGAAATAAAATCAACACCTGAGCAAATACCTAAAACGGGCGCCAAAACCTTCGTTAAACGCGGCCTTGGCCTTTTCCATTTAGCGACAAAACCCCTTGGCATTCAAGGGGTTTCGTGGTTTTGGCGCTATTAAAACTTCGAATAAAATTCTTCGCTAACCATAATTTAAAAAACATTATGGGTAACTAAACTTATTTACTCAAATTAGCCATAAAAACTTTAAGTATTCATGAGAGTTTTTTAAAAACGACGCCGGAACGCTTAAGAGGCTGACGGCTCGATCCGACGGCTAGGTTCCAAGACAATGGGACATGGGAAAATAGCGAAGCGATCAAAACCCCCGCCTTCAAAAACGCGCGGCCCGGCGGCGGCCATAACGGCGCCGCTTTTTTTTGGCGCCATCGTTACGGGCCTTAAGGCCAAGGCAAATCCAGAAAAACCTTCGCCGCGCCTAGCGCTTGTTAGACCCCCTTTTACTCCGGGCCTATTTTAGACAAAACGGCGGCCTATCGCGTGGGGCGAGTAACCAAAAAAAGCGATGGGCCAACGGGGCTTAGTTTTCGCCCCCGGCTTAGGGCCGCCCGCCATTTGCCTTCAAAACTTCAATCATTCGGAAACGGTAAAAACCAAAGAGGCCGCGTAGGTTTCCCGATCGCAAACCGCCAAATCGCCGTAGGGCCCGCTTTTGCTGACCTTGGCCAACCACTCCCCCGGCCTTAAGGGAATAATCTCAACCAAACCTTCCTCGTTACTCGTCTCGGAAAAAG
>JAITLH010000116.1 GCA_031277995.1 Deltaproteobacteria bacterium | reverse complement strand
AAGGTCCCCCAGACGGCGCGGCCTTGGAAAGCTCGCTAAAAAAAAAGTCGCTAGAGAAGAAAAGCCGGAAGGATTAAGGCCAAAACCAAAGCCGGGAGAATGCTGGAGATGGGGATGGGCGGCTTAAAGCCGATCATGTTGACCCCTATGCCCATAACCATGAGGCCGCCCGTGGCCGAGAGACAATCGGTTATGGGGCCGGCCAAAATGGGCTGGAGAGCCCCGGCGGCCATGGTCAGTAAGCCTTGGTAGATAAGTAACGGTATCGAGCTGAAAATAACTCCGGAGCCCAGCCTAGAGGCCAAGACGGCCACGGCGAAAAAATCGATTAGGGTTTTGGTGTAAACGGTGGTGCGGCCTTGGCCCAAGCCTTCCTCAAACGAGCCTACTATGGCCATGGCCCCCACGCAGACCATGATGGAACTGGAAATCAGTCCGTCGGTAAAGGTTGGGTTTTTTGAGCCCAGGGCCGATTTGATCAAATCGCCCAAACTTTCCAGTCTTTTCCCCAGTTCCAAGGCCTCGCCCAAAGCGCCGCCCAAAATGGCGCAGGCCATGACCACGATGAGGTTGGGGCTTTTGGCGATCATGTCCAAGCCGATGCCCACCAAAAACAGCCCAAAGATCTGAAAGACGATGACCCTGACCCTTTCCGGAATCAAGCCGCCCAGCGCCAAACCCAAAGCGCCGCCAACCAAGACCGCGGCGGCGTTAACCATCGACCCCCAAGGAATTATCACTTAAAACTAACCTTTCGCCGTTGATGGGACCCTCAAAGGGCCCGGAAAGGCGATTTTACGCCCTCGGGGCCAAATTATCAACCGCCTTTATGGCCAACCGACGCGGCGATTGGCCCGGGGTTTCCCCGAAAGCCTGGCCCGGGTTCGCGAAACCAGGCTTGGTTTTCCAAAACCAGGCTTGGTTTTCCAGCCCGGGGCCGTTGGCCCAAGAACTTGTAAAGGCTTGGTTAAATAAAAAGCGCGTCGGAAAAGGTTTATAAAAGGTCAAATAGAATTAGTTATTTATGCATAAAATATCGTTCGTAAAGGTAACGAGGGTTAAAGATATTTTTTTTATGCCTAAAAACACCATGGCAATAGATTTTTAGGGGATATTGGGTACGGTTTAACTTTTTAATTTTTTCTTTTTTCTATCCATAGGTTGACAGGAGGCCGATCGATGATTAAAATCTACCTTGATGTCAACCGGACCGATCGGGCCGGTCAGTCAGAGCGGCTTTTGGCCGGCGGCCAGGTTCCCTAAGGGCTAATCACTTGGGGTAAATTTAATAATTTATTAAACAAATATTTTTTTTAATTTTTTTTAGTCGTATATCGATTGGACATAGCCATGCCTAAATATAAAATAAGAGATCTTTTGGCTTCCCGGGAGAGTTTGCCGGACGTTGAGGTTAACGGCTGGGTAAGAACCAAACGGGAAGGGAAAGAAGTCACTTTTTTGGAGATAAACGACGGAACGTGCTTGGCCAATCTCCAGGCGGTTTTTTCCGGGGAGGCCCTTAACTTGGAAGAATTGAAAAACGCCAACACCGGGACGGCCGTGGGCGTCAAGGGGCGGCTCCAACCCAGCCAGGGCCAAGGCCAAAAATGGGAACTGGTCTCGGATGGTTTGTTTATCCATGGCCTTTCGGAACCCGATTACCCCCTCCAAAAAAAGCGGCACTCGGATGAGTTTTTGCGGCAAATAGCCCACCTAAGGCCCAGGACCAACAAATACGGGGCCATCATGCGCCTTAGGAGCCAGATGGCTTGGGCCGTCCACGATTTTTTCCGCTCCAGGGACTTTTTTTACGTCCAAACCCCGATCATAACCGGCAGCGATTGCGAGGGGGGCGGATCGGTTTTTAGGGTGACCACCTTGCCCGAGGGCCAGGACGCTCCCATAACCGAGGATTTTTTTGGCCGCTGGGCCGGCTTAACCGTCTCCGGGCAGCTTGAGGCCGAACTCATGGCCATGGCCCTTAGCCGGGTCTACACCTTTGGGCCGACCTTCAGGGCCGAAAATTCCAACACGGCCAGGCACGCGGCCGAGTTTTGGATGATCGAACCCGAGGCGGCGTTTTTCGATCTCCATGACAACATGGGCTTGGCCGAGGACATGGTTAGGTTTTTGGTCGATTACGCCTTAAAAAATTGCCTTCAAGATTTGGAACTCTTTGACCGTTTCGTCGAAAAGGGCCTTTTGGAGCGATTGGAAAAACTCCGTTCAGGGGCCTACCACCGGCTCCCCTACGTCGAGGCCGTGGACTTACTAATGAAAAGCCAAGAGGATTTTGAAATAAAACCCTTCCAGGGCTGCGATCTGGCCAGCGAACACGAAAAGTTCCTTTGCCAAAGCCTGGGGGGCCCGGTTACCGTCCACGATTACCCCAAGGGCATTAAGCCTTTTTACATGCGCCTTTCAGACGATCGAACCACCGTCGCGGCCATGGACGTTTTGGTGCCCAAGGTCGGGGAACTCATCGGCGGCTCCCAGCGCGAGGAAAGGCTGGACCTTTTAAAAGCGCGCCTGGCCGAGCAAGGCCTTTCCGAGGCCGATTACTGGTGGTACTTAGACATCCGGCGCTGGGGCTCGGCCCCCCACTCGGGCTTTGGCCTGGGTTTCGATCGCTTTTTGATGCTCCTAACCGGGGTCAACAACATCAGGGACGTTATCCCCTTTCCGAGAACGCCAAAAAACTTGGAGTTTTGACCAAGGGGAATCAATGGGCTTCCAGTAAAGGGCCCAAAAAACGGGCGGGTTTTGGCGAAGCGGGTTTTTTTGGGGGAGCGGGCCCAAAAAAACGGG
>JAITLH010000112.1 GCA_031277995.1 Deltaproteobacteria bacterium | reverse complement strand
TAGACCCGTTCACGGGGCTGTTTTGGCTGGGGGTGAGGGTGGGGATTTTGGGTTAAGGAAAGATCTTGGTCGTGGCGAGTGACCGGTGAGGGTTTTTGGCCGGGGCGGGACAAGTCGATTTCCAAAAAACGCCACTTCAACATGGCCAAGCCGATTCCGGCCGGGCCCAGGGGAGGGTAAACCCCTCCACCCCCATCCTGGGCGGAGGTTCCGTCAATTTCGGGACAATCCTAACCAGCCATTTTTGGACAAATCACGTCGCCCCGCACATGATTAAATGATTGACGTGAAGGTTAAAATCAGGATCGAGTCTCCAAAAACGCTTATGTTGGAACTCATCCGCCTGATCGTTTTACTGATTGAGTAACTTTTTCTAGCCCTATCTAGGGCTAGATTAGGACTCAATATTAAACGGTTAGGACTTTGGAGAGACTTTGAAGAATCGGGTCACGTGGTGATCAAATTTTTTGGAGGAAAAAATTCACCCTTTGCCCCGATCATTACATAAAACATTTGATATATATTAGCTATTAATTAAAAGTTAAAACTACGATACCTAATTTTTATGATAATTTTTCTACAACGTGAAGTAATGTCCGCTTTGGCTTAATTTTTTGAAAGGGAGTCCCTTCCCATATCCCGGCCTCTTTCTAAGCCAAAAACTCCAACCCTAACCCCTCCCCCGGATTTTTGACGGGGCATTTTTGGCCAGATGGGGGCATTTCGCGGCAAACCAAAAACCCCGTAAAACTCCCTCAGAGCCCCGGGACGGGTTTGACCCTGATGAGGATCCGGATTGGGCCGCCGAAGGCCGCCACGGGTCTATTAGACCCATTGGCGGGGCCGTTGGCGCCGGGGGTGAGCTCTGGGATTTTGGATTAGGGGATGGCTTGAGAGTCGGGAGTCATGGGCGGGGGGATTGGGGGCGTTTGGATGGGGGCCAACTTATGATCCTTTGTCAATCCCAAGGGACGGCCCCAGTACCCTTGAAAACCCAAAATCGACTTATTTTAGACAAATTACGGGAAGATTTTCTCACCGATGCCAAAATATTTGATTTTTTTAACGTTTGTTGCTTGACCAAACTAATGATAAATGATACTGTTTTTTCTCAGGTTCCCATGAAGAATCGCAAACTCTCTCGTTTCTCACTGTCCTATTTTTCCATTCCATAGTCGCTTCGGTAAATCTTTATTTCTCTTAGCCTTGGGCCAAGGTCAATCCCATTGGGTCTAGGCCGGGTAATGATTGGGAATGGATTTGACAAAACCGCGGATCGCGCTTGGGCCATTTGTTTGGGACGGGAGGCCAAAAAAGAAATACCATTCGTGGCTAGGTTTTTGTGGCCAAGCTGTTTTTTTTCGACCCTTGGCCAGGGGCCATGAGTTAACCGACCGGATAAAAAGCTAAACTCGAAACACATTCCTACCCCGACTAAAAATCGGCGTATTATTTGGGTGAATCACGATGAAGGCTAAACGGGAATTTAAGGTTATCCCTAGAATACCGGAACGACTCCAGCCGTTAAAGCGCATGGCCTACAACGTCATGTTTAGCTGGAACTCGGATATAAGAGACATTTTTCAGCGCATCGATCCTAAGCTGTGGTCCGAGTCCGGCAATAACCCCGTGCTCCTGATGGGCTTGGTTGACCAAGATCGCCTGGACGAACTGGCCACCGACGCGGGTTTTCTTTCCCAGCTTGAAGAGCTCGCCCACCGTTTCGATCTCTACATGAAAGCCCCGCCCCAGGACGTCGGCAAAACCACCATCGCTTACTTTTCGGCCGAGTTTGGCCTCACCACCTGCGTTCCCATCTATTCGGGCGGTTTGGGGATTTTGGCCGGCGATCACTTAAAGTCAGCTTCCGACGTCAACATCCCCTTGGTGGCCGTGGGGCTTTTGTACCAGGAAGGCTACTTCCAGCAATACCTCAATAACGACGGCTGGCAGATGGAATCATACCCGGCCAACGCCTTTGACACCATGCCCATGACCCAGGTCATGGACGCCAAGGGCCAGCCGATCAAAATCTACGTAAACTTCAAGGGCCAAAACGCCGCCGTCTACGTCTGGAAGGTCCAGGTGGGGCGGGTACCCTTGTACCTTCTGGATACCGACATAGACGAAAACCCCCCGGACATCCGGGGGACCACCAGTCAGCTCTATGGGGGCGATCGGGAGATGCGCATCCGCCAGGAGATCGTCTTGGGCGTGGGCGGCATCAGGGCCCTTAAGGCCATGGGCATTACCCCAACGGTGGTTCACATGAACGAAGGCCATAGCGCCTTTTCGGCCTTGGAGCGCATCAATCTTTTAAGGAAAGACTACGGCCTGTCCTTTAACGCGGCCAGGGAAGTGGTTAGGGGTTCCACGGTCTTTACCACCCATACCCCCGTCCCGGCCGGAAACGACACCTTCGCCCCGGATCTGGCCAGGGCCTACTGTGAGGAATACGCCAAGGAATTGGGCATCAGTTGGCCGGTCCTTTTGGGTTACGGCCGGGTTAACCCCAGGGATGACGGGGAGCCCTTTGGGGTCACCCCCCTCTCCCTTCGTTTGTCGGCCCACGCCAACGGGGTCAGTAAACTTCACGGGTTGGTTAGCCGCCACATGTGGCAAAACATCTGGCCCAAAACCCCGGTGGTCGATACCCCCATCGATTCGGTCACAAACGGCATCCACACCGCCTCCTGGACTTCCAGGGAAATAGCCCGGCTCTACTCTCGTTACCTGGGCCAGGACTGGTATTTGGAGCCCGATCCCAGCCGCATCTGGGATTTCGCCCGTCAAATCCCCCTTTCGGAACTCTGGCGGGCCCACTGCCATTGCCGGGAGAGCTTGGTGGCCTACGCCCGCCGGGCGCAGTTTAGGCAGCTAAAAAGGCACGGCGCCACCGCCGACGTTTTGCAAAAATCCATGGAACTTTTTAGCCCGGACACGCTCACCATCGGTTTCGCCCGCCGTTTCGCCACTTACAAAAGGGCCACCCTGCTTTTCTCTGACCCCGATCGCTTGGCCCGCATCTTAAACAACCCCGATAAACCCGTGCAAATCATCATAGCCGGTAAGGCCCACCCCCAAGACAACGAGGGGAAGGCCTTCATTAAGCAAATCATTCACTTTTCCAGAGAGGAGAGGTTTAATAACCGCATCCTTTTTATCGAAAACTACAACATCTACCTGGCCTCCCTACTCACGGCCGGCTGCGACGTTTGGCTCAATAACCCCCGCAGGCCCTTGGAGGCATGCGGCACCTCGGGCATGAAAGCCCTGGCCAACGGCGTTTTGAACCTCTCGGTTTTGGACGGCTGGTGGGACGAGGGCTACGATCCCCAATACGGCTGGGCCATTGGGAGCGGGGAAGAGGAATCCAACCATCAGCTCCAGGACGTGACCGAAAGCCAAGCCCTATATAACCTCCTGGAACACCAAGTCGTTCCGTCCTTCTATAACCGCACTTCCGACGGTATCCCGGTCACCTGGTGCGACATGATGCGTAACAGCATTCGGGACCTGGTGCCTCGGTTCTGTTCCCACCGCATGGTCACCGATTATTTCGAGCGCTTTTATCGCCAATCCTCGGATCGCTTCAATTCGCTAACCCGCGACAACTTCGCCAAGGCCAGCGAGCAGGCCGCCTGGTGCGATAAGCTCATGACCAGCTGGAACGAGATCTCGGTCCTGGACCTCCAAAGCGATCCCGCCCAAACCAAGACCGTGGGCGAATCGGTTAGCCTTAAGGCCAAGATCGCCCTTGGCAATAACCTCGTCCCCGAGGACGTCACCGTGGACGCTTACTTTGGCTCCATCGACCACCAAGGCGAGTTTAGTAACCGCGAAACCTTAATCATGACGGCGGCCAGTACCGAGGGCCCCAACGTCCATATCTACGAAGGCCAAATCCCCTGCAACCTCCCAGGCCGCTTTGGTTTCACGGTCCGGGTCACCCCCAGCCGCGAAAAACTCGGTAATCCCTTCGTCCTGGGCTTGGTCACCTGGGCCTAAGCCCAGGGACCAAACCCAAAAAAGCCCGGATCCAGCCGGTTAACCAAGCCAAAAAAGCTCGGGGCCAAAAACGCCAAAAGCCGACCGCGTCTTCCCTTTGGGGAATATTCGGTCGGCTTGTTTCGTTTGCCCGGGGCCTAATCGACCAGGCCCAGGGCAACAAAAAAAGTCTATCAATGGAACTCCCCGGTGATTTACGACACTGCGTTTCCAAGGACCGCTGCTTCCTTCCGGATCTGACGGGGTTAGTGGGCGTAAGTCGCGTAAAGCCGAGAAGTTCCAGTGATAGACCTTTAATCCAGTACCGGAGTTGACC
>JAITLH010000083.1 GCA_031277995.1 Deltaproteobacteria bacterium | reverse complement strand
CGCCTGGGAGGTCCATCGATCCTTTTACTTCTTTTTGGCCTTGGGAGCGGAAACGACGGGAAGCTGGGGCAGCAAATCGGCCGAGACCTGGGCCAATCTAAGTAAAGTTTCCGGCAAGGGCTCCAAACCGGCCGCGTTGGTCTCAAGCAATTTCAAAACCAATTCCACCGAACTTTTCGTGGCCAACTCGGCCGCCCCCGGCGGCAATTTGGCCCAAACCTCGGCCAGGTCCCGGCAAAGGCTCTCGAGGTTAGCCAGGGCGGCCGCCGGGGTGCCCAGGCGCCCGCGTTCGACCAGCCTAATCGTCAAATCCCCGGCCATGGCCAAAACCCGGCTCGAGGCGTTTTCTTTCAAAAGCGCCTCGGCCCCCCGGCCCAGTAAGGCCAGGGCCTCGGGGAGTTTGGCCACCGACAAGATCCTGCGCTCGATAAAACGTTGGCACAGTTCCCTGGCCAACCTTAGGGGTAATTCTTGTTCCTTATTCATGGTTTCATGGCCTTGGTTAACCCCAAAAAATTTATATCAGCGCTTGATTTAGGGCCTTTTTTGACCCCGGCGACCGCGTGTCAACGCTTAAATTTTGGCCTTGGTTAACCCAAAATATGGATACGCCTACCCAAATAAGGGTCTTGGTTAACCCCAAAAAAATTAATTGCCGCGCCCAAACGGGGGCCTTGGGTAACCCCAAAAAAATTAATTGCCGCGCCCAAACGGGGGCCTTGGCGGCCAGCGAAGCCGGCGGGGGTTCACTTGTTTTCCATCAGGGAACCCATGGGTTTTAGCGAGGGAAAATTGTCGCAGGTGAATTTGACCACGGCCATCAAGGGCACGGCGATAATCATGCCGATGGCGCCCCAGAGCCAGCCCCAAAAAAGAATTGAGATAAAGGTGGCCGTGGGGGAGAGATCCACGCTTTTGCCAAGTATTCTTGGCTCGATTAGATTCCCGTAGGCAAAGCCTATGGCCGATATGACCAAGGCCAGCCAAAAGGTTTTGGACAAACCGTATTGGACCAGGCAGATTAGGCTTGGCGGTATGATGGAAAAAATCACGCCGATCTTTGGGACGAAACTGCTTAGGAAGGTGAGGACGCCCCAGCTGCCGAAAAAGTCCACGCCGAAAACGAAACAAGCCGCGGCCACGAAAAGGCCTTGGGTGGCGCACAAAACGGTTTTGTAGAGAACGTAATACTGCACCTGATGGCTAATCTGGTCAACGGCCAGGCCCAGCCGCTCGCCCCGGTTTCCGGGGAAGGAGACTTTAAGCTTATGGGGCAATTTGGGCAGGCCCGGCAAAAAGTAGAGAATCAGTAGGAAAGTCAGGGTAATGTAACCGGTCAGGCTAAAAAACGAGGAGAAAAAATTCGAAGTGATCGAACCCCAGGACAGGTTGGAAAGTTGGGAAGTTAGGAGATCCGGGGTGACGAAATCGAGTTTTTCGCCGAAAGTGGTTTTCATGGAATCGAGAAACTGGTCGATCATCGGCTTATAGCGGGGAAAACCGTCAAATAGGGCGGTCATGCTTAACATGGCGTAGTTAAAAGCCAACCAAATCACCCCAAGGCCCAATAATAAAGTAAAAAGAATGGCCAAGGGTCTGGGAATCTTCCAGCCCTGGAAAACGGTCACCAAGGGGTTAAGCATGCAACAAACGAAGAAGGCCAAAACCGCCGGCAAAAGCAAGAATTTAAGCTCGATTAGCAAAAAAACCAGCATGAAAAGCGTGCCCAGCCCGACAAAAAAAGCCAGGCCCCCCGAGACCCCGCCCAGGAAAATTGGCTTTTCGCCGTTGTGGTTTTGATTGTTTGGCTGGCCGCCGTTTGGGACAGGGGTTTTTTCGAAACTTGGGCTAGGCGGGCCCGGGGAAATGGGCGCGGCCTGGGCGGGCGCGACCGGGGCGGGCTCGATGGGGGCCGAATCGGGAGACCCGTCCGAGGGGGCGGATTCGGGGGTTGGGCCGCCTTGGCCTTGGGGCTCGTTTGGGCCCACTGGGGCCTCCAAGGTGGGGAAGGCCGCGTCGTCGGCTGGCTTTTGGGCTTCCCCGGCGCCCTGGTTCTGGCCTTGGTCTTCGGTTCGCGTCAAAATTACCTCCCCTGGGGGCGAAAAAATAGCCGGTCGCGTACGCGACTATGGAGAAAAAGGGTTTTTCGTGGGCCGTTTTACGGCCGTTGGGCCTGGCTTGGGTATATTGGGGTCAAACGATTTTAACCCACTTGGCCTTAAAAAATCCATCGAAATCCGCGGATGGGCTAAGCCTTTGCCCGGGCGCTTAATAAAGAGGGCTTATTTCCGGGGCGTTTGGGGGCCGGCGCCTCAATGGGATGGCTTATTTCCGGGGCGTTTGGGGGCCGGCGCCTCAATGGGAGGGCTTATTTATGGGGCGTTTGGGGGCCGGCGCTTGAATGGGCTTCAAAAAACCTTTAAAATTAGCCCAAGGACGCCCCCGGCGGGCTAAAAGCCCAGGGGTTTTGGGCCCTTTGGCGGATTTCCCCGGGTGGGGGAAAGAAGTATTTTTTGGCCCGGGTTTTTAAAAATTACTGATATAAACCTAACGTTTATTTTAAGGCAAAGATTTATCTTATTGGATAGGCCTTTGGTTAATCGTTTTTCCAATTTACTGGTCTACGTATGAATTTCAGAGGGTCGAAAACATTAAGTAACATTAAAAAATATTAATTTATGAATAAATTTTGCTAAAAGTAAATTTATTTTTAATTTTCTTTATGTTTAACATTTTAGCCTTAAAAAAGAAAGGAAGGCCCCGCTCCGAGGCCTCGGTAAGTTAGCGCCGACCTTGAAATTTTTATGGCCGGGTCCCTCGGCGGGCGGCCCATTTTTTCCTTGCCAAATACTTTTAAAACTGATATCTTCTAGACGGCGATAACTGAGATACTTCGCTCATTTTAACAAATTCTTTCCCAATGGCTTAATTAGTCTGTTATGTCGCCAAACATTCTATGGCCATTCGCGTAAGTCCCTTCGCTTAATTGTTTGGCGTTTCGCCCACCCGGCGAATGAGAGCTATATATGGCCGATTTAACCCTCCTTGATCCTGCCAGTCTCGTCAACGAATTGGAACTGACCCTCGACTCCATCTACGCTTTGGCTGGTGCCTTGGGCCTGGGGATCTCGCCCGAAGGTGATTACAAAGTAAAAGTCGAAAAGGAAGACGCCGAAACGCACCGCAAGAGGGCTAAACTGGCTTTGTCCCAAGTCAAGGTCAGGGATCTCGTTGAGGCCATCGCCAACTCAAAAGAAGCCCAAGAGCGCGAACCCTTACTCTTGGCCCCAACCATGACCAAACTCATAAACGTTTACAACCTCATGGAATTAACCAGCGATGCCAAGCAATACTTTGATCTCCTAAAACCGCTTATTAAATCCAACGGCTCTTTCTTTCAGGTCTCGGCCAGCTTAAATTTGCTCGTCCTTGGTTACCTTGACGAAGGAAGGTACCAGCAGGCCATCAATCTTTATTACGAGATGTTAAAGCTCTCCGATATCGACGAAATGATCCACGGTTTGGTCCGGGCGGCCTTTAATTTAATCAGCCGCCTGGTCATGAGTCAGCAACTCTCCAGGGCCCATAAGATCTACAACTCGATGAAGCTTTACTGCCCCTACCGACCCGAACTTGAACTGGTCAATAAGGAGAGGGACGAAAGCGAGGCGCCGGGAGAGGCCCAGGCTGGCGCGGCTTTTGGGGCTGACGGGGCAGGCCAGAGTCGCGCGGCTGGCCGGGCCAAAGGGGCTGACGGGGAAGGCCAAGGGGTTGGCCGTACGCCCCCGGATAGGAATCTCCCCTTGCCGGTCTTAACGTTGGTCAATTCGCGCCTTTCCGCCGAAGGCGGCGGGGATCCCGACGGCGGTCCCGCGGAAGAGGATTACTTCGACTTCGACGCGAACTTGATTAGATGCCAGGCGGCCATAAACCTACTTTCCGGTTACGCCGTGACCGGCCAGGCCAACAAAGCCTTGAACGTTTATCAAACCATCACCGAATACGAAGACATCGATGAGTACGTCTTTTTAAAAAGCATGGCCTCGGTAAACCTCATCCGGGCTTTCATCCAGGCCCAGCGCTGGAAAGAGGCCTTCCGTTACTACAAAAAAGTCCTGCTTTTGAACAAAAAATCCGATAACTCCGTTCTTTTGGCCAAGGCCGCGGTCGAGTTAATCGGATTCGCCGAAAAGAAAAACCTGGCCGACGCGGAATACGTCGCCGAATCGCTAAAGGGCCTTAGCCAGGACGAAGAGTTCGTTTTGGAATATACCCGGGCCCTGGGTAACCTGATTTTTATCTACGGCGATTTTAACGAGCTCGATAAGGCCCGGGCCCTCTACGAAACCTTGGGAAGCTACGGGGATTCCTTGGATCTTTTGGCCGTCAGGGCCAAGTCCACGGTTAACCTCATGAGCGATTATTGCGTGGCCAAGAGACTCGACGAGGCGGAAAAACTCTTCGAATCCTTGCAAAACTTCAGTAACCACTCATCCCTAAACCCCTCCAAGGTCCAGGGCGCCCATAACCTGATGGCCGGTTACCTTAAGGCCAACAAGGTAGGCAGGGCCGAGGAAATTTTTAAGGGCTTGGCCCGCTACGGCAATAGCCCCAACATTTCCATTCTTCGGGGCCGGGCCACCCTATCGATCGTGGATTACTTCGTTCACCAAAAGGATCTGGAAAAAGTCCTTTACTACTATAAGACCTACGACGAGCTCAATAACCACCATGACGTTCTCTTGGAAAGGGGAAAGGCCTTGGTTAACTTGGTGACCTTCGTCGGGAACCTGGGCTTAACCACCCTGGCCAAAAACCATTTCATGGAATTCTTCGAACTGGCCCAGGAGGCTTTGAAAAACCAAAAGGCCTACAATGAAGACGACTATGAAGACGACTCGATGTTTGAGGACAGTTCCTTAAATAACCTAAACGCTTACCCGGTCGGCGGGAATTCCGAACTGGTGGCCCAGTTTATCGAGTTTTCCGATCGCGACGAATTCGACTCAAGCATAATTGAGGAAGAGAGTATTTCCTCGCTTTTGGCCAAGGCCTCCTTCAATTTGATCTTCGATTATTGCGAGTCCTTGAACTTCGTCGAAGCCGAGGCCATCTACCAGACCATGTTTAGCCTGGATCTAGAAAACGAATCCGTGGCCTTTGACGTGTCGCAAGCCGGTTACCTCATCATCTCCGTGGCCGTCCCCTTAAACAAGTGGCCGCTGGTCCTTAGGGTTTTTGAATCCTTCTCCCAGCTCCCCAAAACCAAACCCATCAATAACCAAAGATGCCTCGTGGGCGTGAACATCCTAAACTACAACGCCCAACGCAAGCTTCAAGTGTCCCAGCTTATCTACGACACGCTCATGGAGATTCACCCCAAAACGTCCTTTGGGCACTTCATAGCCAAGGCCGCCCTGGACACGATCGTGGGTTTGGTGAAAGAAAAACGTTTGGACGAGGCCCTAAAGGTCTACAAATCCATGGCCGATCTGGGCCGGGACATCAAGACCCTGGAAAAAAGGGCCAACGCCGCGGCCTATTTGATGAAAGCCTACGAATCGATGGGCTATTTGGCCGAGGCCAAAAAACTCTACCAGAGCATGTCCACCTTGGGCATTAACCCAAAGGTAACCAAACTCCGGCTCCGGGCGGCCAAATCCCTGGCCAATCTCATGAAGAACAGCGGCCTAATCGAAGCCGCCAAAGAACTTCACGCCGAGACCTGCGGCTTTAAAAAATTCAAGCAGGAAACGCTGGAACCCGAAAAAACCGACGACAAGACGAAAAAAACCGTCCGCTGACCTCGGCGGACGGTTGGCCCGATATTTCAACTTTTTTTCAGAGGTTAGCCTTAGCCTCTGGATTGTCATCGCCCCGCCATTATCCTCATCCAGCCATTGTCCTTACCCCATATGGCCCGACCGAAAAACTAGTCGGGCCAGGGCCCGCCAAAAGTCATTGATTGCCCCGTCCCCGGATGTTTGAAAGATAGGCCCGAGGCCTTTAAGGCCAACCTGGGGGCGTCGGCGCCGCCGTAAAGTTTATCGCCCACGATTGGATAGCCCAAATAAGCCAAATGAAGCCTTATTTGATGGGTTCTCCCGGTCAGGGGTTCGCATAAAAAAAGTAGCTTGTCCCCGTACTCCCCCAGGAAAGTCACGACCGTTTGGCTGGGATAGCCCGGGCCGCTTTCGGCGGCCTTGTAAACCGAACCGGTTTTGTAGATGACGGCGTCAACCTCTTTTTTCTCGAAACCCGGTTTGGGCCCAACCGACAAGGCCAAATAGCGCTTTTCAATCTTTTTTTCCATAAAACCCCGGCTTAACCTACTGGCCGCGAGGCGGTTCGCGGCCATGATCACAAGCCCGCTGGAGGCCGCGTCAAGCCTATGGGGAGCCCTTAGGGTAAGCCCGGTGTGCCTTTCCAGGGCGGCCAAGAGGTTATTTTTTTGATCGTGCGGGACCGGCACGGTGGGAGGGCCGGATTCCTTGTCGTAGACCAAAAGATCGTTATCGGCGAAAATAAGCCTTTGGGGCTCTATCTCGTAATATATCCGCGGCTTATACGAGGGCAGGTTAATCCTAAACTCGCTTCCCTTAACCTTGGCCATTGGATCCGAAACCAACCGGCGATCGATCCAAAGGCACCCAAACTCCGTAAGTTCCTTGGCCCCTTGGGGTTCCAGCTCGGGAAAGAGCAAAGTTACCAAGGTCCAAACTTCCCGCCCGACGAAAGCTTTTGGTATCTCCCCTATATGGACGGGCGATCCCACCCCGAAGGGCGGCGGCCCCGGGGGCGGCTCGTGAAGCGGGGGCTCAAAGATCTCTTCCAAGCTAAGGCCGGCCAAACTTTTGCCAACGATCACAACCTGACCTCCAGGGCGCGGCCCAGTTTGGCTTCCTTTAGGGATAAATCCACCGCGTGGGCGATTATTTCCACCCCATGGTCATGGGCCGCCCTTAGGGCCCGGCCCCAGGCCGGGTCTATGAAATCGGCCGGGGAAAAAAACTTGGCCCCGCCCCTTTGGACCATGACCAATAGGGCCGCCCTTTTCCCCAATTTCACCAAGGCGGTTAACTCTTCCAGATGCCGCGCCCCCCTTTTGCTGACCGCGTCCGGAAAAAGGGCCACCCCATCCCTAACCAAAGTGGAATTTTTTACCTCGATCCAAACTTCCTCGTCACCCGGTAAGGCCAGCGTTAAGTCAAGCCGGCTTAAACCAAACTTTCGCTCCCTTTCGACCTTCAAGGGTTTGGGAAAATTGGCTATGGCCCCCCGCTCCAAGGCCAGATAAGCGAGCTTATTGGGCAAAGCGGTATTGACCCCCACCAAACCGTCAGCCATCTCAATCATCTCCCAGCCGTAAGCGTACTTTCTTTTGGGGTTGGGGTGGTAACTAAGATAAACGTTTCTCCCGCTCTCAGAACAATCCAGCATCGACCCGGTGTTGGCCGTATGGGCGGTAATCGTCCCCAGCCCCCCTATCTCGACGTCGGCCAAAAAACGCTTATACCGCTTGATTAAAACGCCTTTGACTAGCTCGGGCCAGGGCAAAAAAACTTCCATCGACTTACCGTTCACGCTATTTTCCCGCTCCCATAATCAAAAAAAACCACGTCTTACCAAAAAGAAAAAAAACTCGAAGGCAAAAACTTAACCAAAACCCCAATAACCTTACCAATAACCTCGCGCGCAACTTTACGCGTAGCCTTACGCGTAGCCTTACGCTCCCAAAAAGCCTTTAACCAAAGCCATGGCCGAGGAAAAATCCGGGTAGAGCCAGGTGGCCTCGGGGGTTTGGCCCCTAAACCAAGTTCTCTGGCGCTTGGCCAGTTGCCTGGTTCTTATGAAAACGAGCTCCCTGGCCTCTTTTAATTCCAAGCTTCCCTCCAAAACGGCCAAACACTCCTTATAACCGACCGACTGGAAGGGTTTGCAATCCCTGGAATGGCCCTGGGCCAAAAGGCCCCTAAGTTCCTCCACCAGGCCCATCTCGAACATGCGGATCGTTCTTAGCCTGACTCGCTCGTCCAATTCCTTAACCGGCCTATCGATTACCAAGGTCAGGACCTCAAAGGGCCGATCCGAC
>JAITLH010000066.1 GCA_031277995.1 Deltaproteobacteria bacterium | reverse complement strand
CGTTGTCTTCTTCTTTTTGCGTGGGAAATGACCAGCTATCGGGGGGAAGGGGCTTGGGGGTGACCAAATTTTTTCCGGATATGGGGACCACGTCTTTCATGGCTTCCATGAAAAAACGTTGATCGTCTTTTTCGTCGTACTTGGTTTCCGGCTTGGTTTCCGGTGGCGCTTGTTCCTCAACCTGGTCGACTTTGGGATTGACCTTGGCCATCTTTTTGGCGGCCCGGAATCCTTCTTGTTGTTTTAACGTTTCCTCATACTGCTTGGCCCTTAACTCGTTTCGAAGATTGGCCAAAGCCGCGAAGGGGCTATCTTCCAGGGGTCTTTGTTCAGGATCACTGGCTTTGGAAGCGGCTTTTTTTCGATTGTCTTGGCCTGATTTTCGCCTTCCCAACGATTCGTCTAAGCCGTTTACCGCGTTGACATAGTAACCCATCGATTTCTTGGATTTTGACATGGGACAGGCTCCTTTCTCGGCTATAAACCATATCGCGACCAGGGCCAAGCTTATTGGCCTTAGGCCAAACCGCGCGAAAACAATTAAGCTACAGAAACTCGCCCTCCTTTCCTCTGGAACTAGATTCTTTTTTGCCCAAGGACATAGCCCCAGGCCTATTCGACTTTAGATCATTCCCCATTTATAATACTCTCCTATTGATTATTTTACTAGATATGAGGGTAAAATCATCCGGCTAATTTTATTTTTATTCTTCAAATAATTGTCCATTTTTGTTAGCGCCTTGACGAGAAGTTTGAAGTTTCGACAAAATGGCCAAAACGCCCCCAGTTCGTCAAATTCATGATCGGGGGCACTGTGGCCCCTCCAAGGGCCCTGGGACGCGAGGGCGGGCCGAATTTGGCCGTTTGCGGGGCTATTTTGGACAGGCCTGGGGTCGCTTTTTTTGAAACCAACCGCCCCTGGCCAAGGCGGATGTCGTTGACGTTTTAGATTTGGCCGCGCGTTTTTCTTGAAGCTGGGTAAAAAAGGGCAAAAATAACCATTGACAAAATTTTTAATTTTGGTAAACTAATAAGTTCAATGGCAAGCGCCAGGGATTCTTTATGGGGTCCCAAAACGCCGGTCATGTAATTCCTGGGGACGTAGTGAAGTGGTTTAACACGTCTGCCTGTCACGCAGAAGATCGCGGGTTCAAATCCCGTCGTCCCCGCCAGTGAATCTTTTTTCCTTATGATATATACGCACTTAAACCCCTTGGCGCCTTCCCGGTCAAGGGGTTTTTGTTTTTTTGGTACTAATATCGTTCTGAAACATTTTAAATACGCCTCCATTTTTAGGCAACACAACTAGTAATTTATTAAAAAATGTAACCTTAGCTATTTAAAACTAGTCACGTTACCCTTTAGCAAGCTTTAAATATGTAATTTAAAATACAAACATTAGCTAAAAATTACTTTAATGGCCAAGGCCGCGATTTAGAGGGGACTTCTTGCCCTGGCCAAACGGGAGTCATTAATGACCGTAGCCAAAAATACCGTATTTTCCGTCCTGGCTTTCATGGCCATGGCCCTGATCATGACCATGGCCTTGGCCGGGCCAACGTGGGCCTACGGGGAGGTGCCGGAAAATTTTCAGGACAGGCTGCGTTTTTTGTACGGGATTGGGCCGGACATAGCGGGGTATTACGAGCTCCAGGATGAGTTTGAGCCCACGGCCGGAAACATCAATAAGATTACTTCAGACCTTCAAACCACCGCGTTTCGGTTCGCTAAAGTAGTTGTACTCGGCAGATACAAAAATACCATCGCAGTTTTTATAAAAGAAAATAACCAAGTAGTAGTAAATAAATACGGTCAAAATACAGAAAACGGTCTTAATATCGCAAAATTATTAAATGACATAAGTTATATTGTGACTATTGAAACATTATACAGTGAGTTTAAAGAAAACAATGTTGAAGCTACAATCAAATATAACCACGCGTTTATATGCGTAATTGGGACGTTAAAAAGCCTCGGCAAGGAGCCGATAATTGACTTAAACACCTCTATGAGTAGTTATAGATATTACGCAATGTTAAATTTAAACGATCCAATGGGAAAAAGTCCAGTCGTTAAAGTATACCTTGATGAATCTAATTTGGAAACGATCAGTGAAGCTTCACCGGGTGACACGATACTATTGGAGTCCACCGTTGACGAATTTTCCGACAACGGTTTCATTTTAAACAATGAAAGCGGGGGCTTTTACAAGCTGACCCTGGAAGAATTATCCGAATTAGGCTTTTAATTATCGATACTTATCCGAGTAATTTCAAACCGGTCATTCGGCGAGAAAAAATTTGATTTTATACTTAAAAACTTAAAATAATTAAATCATAGCCCGCCTTGGCTCACCATTTTTAACCAATATTTTGATAAAATACGATTTTATACTTAAAAACCCAAGCCATGAGATTTCGTGGTTTGGGTTTTTTCTTTGTTGGGGTTGGGTCTAGCTTAGGCCAATAAAAGAGTTGGGGGAGCTTGGGGGCTATGGTACTTACCAATAAAGGGATTGGGGGAGCTTGGGGCTAGGTCAAGCCGATATAGGACAGCCCAATTAAGAAGCTGGGGAGGCTGGGGATTTTTACGGCCGCGGTTTTCTGGGGGAAAAGAGCCGGCAGTGATGACCGGAGGTTTGGCGGACATGGACGTGGGGAAGGTATTGACTTTTAAAGCCCATGGCCCGGCAACCGTGGGGCCTTTGGTGTTCCCAGGTTATGAAGTAATGGCGGCAATTGCGGCAATTGGGCGGTGACTTGGCGTCGGGGGCAGGTTGGGACATGGTTTTTGGGCTTTGGAAAAAGTCGGTTACCGGCGGCCAAAAAGGGCCGTCCCCACCCGAACGATGGTTGAACCCTCACTTATGGCCACCTGGAAATCATCGCTCATGCCCATGCTAAGGCCTTTAAGGTCTGGGCAGTGTTTGTCTCGAAGTTCTCTGAGCCTGACAAAATGGGGTCTGGAGACCTCAGGATCGGGATCGTAGGGCGGCATGGTCATAAGGCCCAGGGGCTTTATCCGTTTGAATTTGGAAAGCTCTTCCAAAAACTTTGGCAGTTTATCGGGAGCCAGGCCGCTTTTGGATTCTTCTCCCGAGACGTTAACTTGGACGTAGGCCTCAATGGTCTTATCGAGCTTGTCAAGCCTTTTGTCAAGCTCGGCGGCCAATTCCAGTTTGTCGAGGGAATGAATGACGCTAAAAAGCGCCGCGGCGTATTTGGCTTTGTTGGTTTGAAGGTGGCCGATATAATGCCAAACGTAATCGGAAGGAAGTTGAGGGATCTTTTCGTTGGCTTCCTGGATATAGCTTTCACCAAAGGCCTTTTGGCCGGCTTGGCCAAAGGCCTTGACCCTATCGACCGGAAAGGTCTTACTGACCGCGAGTAAAGCGACTTCGCCTGGGGCTCGGCCGGAGTCGGATAGGGCTTGGTCAATTTTCCGCTTTATCGATAAAAGTCGGCTGGAGGCTTCCTCAGTTCCCAGTGGGCTATCCTCAGGCATGGAAAAACCTATTCGGGTTGGAAACTAAAGAAATCGGAGGGTTCAAAACCGGCCTCGGAAGGCGGAACGACTCTGGAAATCGACCAGCCCTGGCTCTCAGAGGGTTTACTCAAATCGACCAGTTTGGTCCTTTGGTAGAGTTGGCCGTGGGGATCGGCCACGACTTTGATTAAAGGCGTAAGCAGGGAACGGTTATTGACCTCCATGACCACGGCCCTATGCCCGGTGTTTAGTTCCACCACCGAACCGGGGGGATAGATGCCCACGCTTTGGACGAACCGATCGACCCAGTCCGGTTGGAAGTGGGTGCCCCGAAGGCTGTAAATAAACTTTAAGGCGTCATGGGGCAACATGCCCTTGTGGTAGACCCGGTCCGAGGTCAAGGCGTCGTAGACGTCAGACAGGCCGCAGATGGTGGCCAGGGGCGGGATCTGATCGCCCTGGAGGTGATCGGGGTAACCGCTGCCGTCGATACGCTCGTGATGCGAGCGGGCGACTTTTATGACCTGATCGTTTACGTTTAAATTTTGTTCGGTCAAAATCTCAGCCGACAAGGCCGCGTGATTGCGCATGATGGCGAATTCTTCGTCGGTGAGTTTACCGGGCTTATTTAAGATATTGTCGGGAATGCGGAGCTTGCCCAAGTCATGAAACATCGTTCCCAGGCCCAAAATCTTAAGCTCATCGTTGGTAAGGCCCAGGGTTTTTCCGGCCGATATCGACAAGACCGAAACGTTTAGGGAATGGGTATAAGTGTAATCGTCAAAGTGTCGAAGCTTAATCAAAGCGGTCAGGGCGTCCCGGTTTCTGGAGACGCTTTCGACCAACTCATTGACGTCCTCCTGGACCTCGTTTAGCTCTATGCGTTTATTCATTCGGCAGGCCGCCACCAAGGCTTTGGAGGTATCCAAGGCTTTGGAATAGGCTTTGGCGGCTTTTGGAAACTCGGTTTCCATGGCCACGGTCGGTTCGACTGGCTCGGATTTTTTTACTTGCTGTTGACGGTTTACCGGTTGACTTTTATCGGTCAGGGGAGAATATTTGGGTTTGGACTGTTCTTTAGCGGGCTTTATTGACTTGCTGGTATCTATATAAACTTCTTCAATCCCAAAAGCGATGAGTTCTTCAATCTCGCTTCGCTCGGTTAGGAGTCGACTTTTGGTTTTCCAAGGATGATTGAGCCAAGTTCGTCCAACGTCAGAGACAAACATACCCACTTCAAGAGCTTTAGTAGAAATTTTTCTAATCATTTTATGAAGGCTAATATTAATTAACTAATAAAGTTAAAAAATATCTTCCTGTAGCACCTTTAAGATTGTGAAAAAAGAAAAATAAAACCTATAAAAAAGCTAAATAGGTTGAAAATCAACCCTGTTTCAGCGCGAAAATAACATAAAAACACTGAGGTTTTTCGATTGTCGTTTCGCCTCAGTACGAATATACATATTCCATCCCACGTTAAGGATGGCTTTATTTAGGCAAGATTTAGGCTTTCGGTTAAACCAACCCAAAGATAATGATTTTAGATTTGTCTTTCGATTCTTTTTGGGCTATACCGTTGGCTTTTTTCCATTAAAATTGCGCAAGCTAACGAAAACCAAGCGTAATACGCACGATCATTAGTCGGCTTAAAGCCCATAGGTTTACGGCGATTGGCCTTAAAACCATCGCTGATACGTAAACCATATTGACGGCGGGAAAAGCGTTCCCGATGTGGATCTACCCGAAACTCTCAAGCGCGAACTTACCGCGCCACGGACCTAGAGGGCAGATCACGGTAGGATTATTGATTTTCCTTGGGAACTTGGGACCTTAACCAAGTAGGATTTTTGATTTTGATTGCCTGGGACCATCTACTAAGTAGGATTAATGGATATTTTTAAGGTCCTGAGTAATATACTGAGGATAATTATTGGATCTCGCGATGGCCCGGAAATACTCAGGGTCCAGAGTTAATTAACTTTACGATTGTCAGGGTCAGCGAACGCTTTTTTGGCCAACTAAATTAAACGATAAGCCTATTTCAAAGGCCATAAACGAAAAAAGACTAGCCTAATCCAAGGGATCGTCAGACGATAGAGCCATTGAGCTCAGGTGTGCCCTCTTAAGATTATAACCACTTTACGCTTTTAGTCAAGTATCCTTAATAGGCCTGGTCGAAAGGGCTAAAAGTCCCGATAGTGGCCAAACGCCAAGCCGTTTTGATTATAATATTAAGTATGATACCGGCGCAACTTTTTCAAATTGCCATAAATGAAATGCTCTAAAAATACGCCTAAGGGCCCTCTTGCCAAGCCGAAATGTCCAGTACCTCCAGCTTTTCTGAAAATTTTTCTCCGATAAAAATTGTTACAGATATCAAAAAAATCTATTTTTTGATTAAAAAATATAATTAAATTAGCTTAATATTAAAATTAATAAAAATTTTAATCTTTTCACCAAAATTACCACTTTGTAATCTTACCTAAATCAACTAAAAATAATTTAAATAACTTATTTTTCTCTCTATTATCTTATTTTTTAAAATAACGTCCATCCAATTCCTACCCCAAGCCCCGTTTAAAGCCTTATCGCTATGTTTGACTTCCAAAATCTTTCCGTAAGCCGCGAGGCCGCTATTTCCTTATCTCGTTTTTCCCAGCCAAGGGGACAAATGACCAGGCCCAAACTCCCTTTGAACCAACAATACTTTTTTTAGACGGCTAGGCTTGTCCAGAACCGGCCGGTAAACTTGTCAAGTTGTTTTTGACGGCTTGGCCTGTCCAGAAACTAGCCGGTAACCCTGTCCTGGTGGTTATAGACGGCTAGGCCTGTCCAGAAACTAGCCGGTAACCTTGTC
>JAITLH010000305.1 GCA_031277995.1 Deltaproteobacteria bacterium | reverse complement strand
CCGGGCCAACCACGAGTTCTTGGGCCAGTTTTTTTAAGATTTTCACGAAATCGTCGGCCACTTTATTTTGGACCACGACCACCGGGAGAGCCATGCAGCGCTGCCCGGCGCAGCCAAAGGCCGAGTTTACCACCCTACGGGCGGTCCACTCCAAGGGAGCGTCCTCAAGAACGAGAGCGTGGTTTTTGGCCTCGGTTAGGCACTGGACCCTCTTTCCGGCCGCGGCGGCTTGGCCGTAAACGATTTTTCCGACCGATTCCGAGCCCACGAAAGAAACCCCGTTAACGTCGGGGTGGGCGATGAGCCCGGCCAGTTCGTCGCGGCTGCAGGTCACTAGGTTCACGACTCCCTTGGGCAGTCCCGCCTCGATTAAGATCTCCAGAAGTTTCATGGCCGATTGCGGAACCATGCTGGCCGCCTTAAGGACCATGCAATTGCCGCTGGTTACGCATACCGGGATAAACCAGCCAAAGGGGATCATGGCCGGGAAATTGTAAGGGGCCACGCCCAAAAATACCCCCACCGATTCGCGGTAGAGATTTATGTCATGGGAACGGGTGGCCTCCATCATGGAGAATCCTTGAAGTTCCAAGGGCGCCCCCACGGAAAGTTCGCAAGCCTCGATGACCTTGACGATGTCGCCCTTTGACTCCTCAAAGTTCTTGCCCATCTCGGTCGCGACCAAGGTGGCCAGTTCGTCGAAACGCTGGTTGACCAATTCCCTAAACCGGAAAATCAACTGGGTCCTAACGGCCACCGGTTGCCCCGACCACAGCGGGAAAGCCGCCCTGGCCGCCTTGACGGCCTCAAAGACTTCGTCTTTGGTACAGACCGGCGTTTCGGCGATTTGCTCGCCGGTGGAGGGATTCATGTTCGGCGTGTACTTTCCGGACGTCGAATCCTTCCATTCGTTATTGACGCAGTATTTTAGTCTTTTGATGGGCATGTGATCTCTCCTACTGGCGAGTGATTGTTTGTTACTGAATCCGGTTAGAATAAAAGGTTCTAACGGGTTTGGTTAATCGATGTCGCGAAAACCTTAAGGAACCAAGGGTCCCGACGATTTGTTGGGCGCGTTAATTTTAAGCCGCCAAAACCAAGGGTCCCGGGGATTTGTTGGGCGCGTTAATTGTAAGCCGCCAAAACCAAGGGTTCCGGGGATTTGTTGGGCGCCTTTGTCAAAACGCTTAAGGACCAAGGGTTTTTAAAGCGAGGCGTGGTAAAGGGCGATTATTTCTTCCTTGGTGGCTAGCCGCGGGTTATTGCCTGGGCTGCCACTGGCGATGGCGTCGTCGGCCATTTTGGAAACCACCGGGGTGAGTTTTTCCTTGGTCACTCCCAAGGCGGTCAAGGTGGGGACTTCCAGGGCCTTGATTAATTTCCTGACTTTGTCGGCCCCGCTTCGGGCGGTTTTTATTTTGTCGCCCTGGTCAGGCAAACCCATGGCCAGGGCCAAATCGGCGTAACGGGCGTAGTTACCGGAAAGGGAAAAATCCATGACCTCGCCCAGGAGGGCGGCGTTTGAGACCCCGTGGGCCACGTGAAAAAGCGCCCCCACCGGACGGGACATGCCATGAACCAAGGCCACCGAACTATTGGAAAAAGCCAGGCCCGCCAGTAAGGCTCCCAAAAGGGTTTTGGAGCGGGCCTCGACGTTTTTGGGTTCGTCCCAAGCCACTTGAAGGTTTTCCGAGAGTAATTTCACCGCGCCAATGGCGTAGAGATCGGAGATGGGCTGGGCCTTTTTGGAAACGTAGGCCTCGATGGCGTGGGTTAAGGCGTCAAGGCCGGTCGCGGCGGTTAAGCCTTTGGGCATGCCTAATGTCAGTAGCGGGTCAACCAGGGCCACCTTGGGGATTATCCTGGGGCTGATGATAAGCATTTTTACGTCTTTAATCGTGTCCGTAATAATGGTCGTGGCCGTGGCCTCGCTACCGGTTCCGGCCGTGGTGGGGACGGCGATAAGGGGCAGGGCGTCAAGCGCGACCTTATCGATGCCCATGTAATCTTGGATGACCCCCGGGTTGGTGGCCATGAAACTTACGGCTTTACCCACGTCGATGGGACTGCCCCCGCCCACGGCGATTAGGAGATCGCATTGGTTTTCTTTTTGGGTTTTTAGGCATCCGTCAACGTGTTCCATGGTTGGTTCTTGGTCAACCCCGGAGTAAATTTCATGCTTAAGGCCGGCCGCGACCAGGGAATCGACGATTGGACCGATGGCCCCGCTTGACTTTAAAAAGGGGTCGGTAATAATCAGTGGGTTTTTGGCCCCGAATCGTTTGGCCTCCCGTCCGACCAAGGCGGCGACGTTTTCGCCAAAATGAATGGTCGAGGGGGCCCGCAAGATAAAACCGTTCATGGCGCGAACTCTCCGTGGGGGAGGGCCTTGGGAACGCCGCGTATTGGCGCCCCCAGGCCCTAATAAATGGCCGCCCGATAAGGCCGGCTTGGTTTTCCATTGAGCGGACCGGGTTTAAGCGAGAAAAAGCCGGATTATACGAAAAAATCAAAAGGGGGAGCGAATCCCCGAGGCCAGGGCCGGATAGCCCCAAGCCCAGAACTGGCCCGCGGACGGCCAAAATAAGCCCAAGGCGGCCTTCGGCCGCCGGGTTGGGGTATTTGTGCCCTAAAGGGGTTTGGGGCGCTCCCAGACCCCTTCGCGGCCGTTTGTGGGGCCCTGGGAAACGGACCTCCATTCGCCCGTAAAGGGGGTCCGGCCATGGGGCCAAGCGGGCGGCCAGGCTTAAACTAAAACAAGGCTTTTTTACTTCAAAAAATTTAGAATAAAATAATTTGCAAGGCTTAGTCGCCTTTTTTGACATATAAATATTCTAAATAGTCAAGAAATAAACTTACTAGTGTTTTAAATTGTTAACTAGTCTTTTTCTAGTTAATTTATCACGCCTTTCGGCTGATATCAAACAAAACAATCTTTACTTGTAAGCCAGCCGGGTTAAGAAACTTGGGCCACCCTTTGGGGCCACCCTTTGGGGCCGGCCGGGGGGGCCGGGAGCCCGGTCAGCCCGGGGGGCCGGGTTAAAAAAATCAAAACAAGGCGGAGAGGTTTAGCCATTCCGGTTTAAAGACAAAGCTTAAAAGGAGGCTGCTTATGGCGATGCCGGCGGCCGGGGGGTCCAAATGGTCATGGGCATGGTTGTAAAAAAGCCGGGCCGCGAGTTCTTGGATCAAAGCCCCAAGCGCCCCGCAGATGGCCGCGACGAATAGGGAGTTTGTGTAAACGAAGCCCAAAGCCGCGACCAGGGCCATGCAGTGGGTGCAGGGCACCTTGGCCACGTTGCCTTGGCCCAGTTGCAAACAAGTGAGCATCATCGCGGAAAGGCCCCAGCAAAAAATTATGGGCACCGTTGGGGCCCCGGCGGCCGTGAGGTTGCCGGTGGCGATGGCGGCCAGGCAGAATTTGGCCACGCCGCCCGATAAGCCGCCCACGCCAAAACCCAAAACGATTAGCCTGGGCATGGGCGCCATCCAAGGGAGCCAAGAAATTTCATGGTTGTTGGTTCCCAGTAGCCCATATTTTTTTCTGGTCGGGGCGTTCCCAAATGGGCTCTCCTTTTGAAAAAAGAAGCGGCTTATGAAAGTCACGATGAGGATGGTGATGGCCAGGTGGTCGCCTTGGTTTATTAGCGGAATGGCGCCCACAATAGGGACCAGTAAAACGCTAACCAGGGAGGCCAAACCCCCGACCACCAAAACGTCCCAGGAGGTGCCGATTAAAGGCGAAAGGATGTCCTTTCCGGCTTGGGGGCCGCCGGGGTGGTTACCCCGAAAGCCAGAGGCGTAGGAACTGGCCACGACCCCGGCCAAAAAGCCTCCGGCGTGGGGCCCAAAAATGGGGCCGAGGCCCACTTGCAAAAGGAGAAAATCGGAACCGCCGGCCAAGATCAGGCCGCAGCCGAAAAGGGTCACAAGCCCGCACAGGCAAAACGCCCACAGGGCTCCCAGAGAGGCTCCGAATATACCGCCGACGAAGGCCAAAAAGAGTGTTTCGGTCCCTGGCATGATATGTCTCGTTGGGTTAAAAACCCTTTTGTTTTTGGTGAAAAAAATTTCGCGAAAGGCGGCGAATGGATCGCGCCGGGCTAGGGGTTATGTTTAAGCCGTATGGTTAAAGGCCTTCCCAAAACCTAGGCGAACGCTTTGGGAAAACCCGTATTATATAAGGCCAAGGGGCGGCGGCTTATTGGCCTTCTTCGCGAGGCTTACCCAGTAAAGCCTTGGAGTCGGAGAGTCATGACTTTTTTAGCTTAAAGGCCGCTTTGATGAGCCGCCGCCCGATGGATGAAAAAACCTATTATTTGTGGCGTAAAACGATTTTTGGCCATTGGTTAAGCCGTTAAAAAGCCCTTTCCCTTAGGCGGGGATTTACTTGGTTTAACCAATGGGCCGGTGATTTGGTATGTTTAAACCCCAAGGGGAAACGGCCGCCGGAAAGACTCTCGTCCCGTTACCCAGGTTTGGCCCGAATTAGGCGAATTATTCGAGCCGGGCCTTGGCAATCTTGGCCTTAAACTTAACCCCTTGGTTGGATCCCTTAAGATCCACGCTGTTTGGCTAAGTATCCTTATCGTTCGCGCGGGCATGACAAGGATTTTGAAGGTTGGTTTCTTTAAGCGCCGTTACTTGGCGCTTAGTTTGGGGAGCCGGTTTACAAGGCCCTTATAAAGCCGCCGCGATAAAGTTGCCAGGATTTTCGCGGCTAGGCCAACGTTACCGATGAAGCGTGGCCAATGAAGCGTTACCAATGAAGCGTGGCCAGGTAAGCGCGGCCAGGCTTGGCGCCTTGGTTACATGGCCGCCTTAAAGAGTTCGACGATGTCGTCTTCGTTACCCTTCCTGGGGTTGCAACCGGCGTTTCCGTCTTGGAGGGCGGTGATGGCCATGGGCTTAAGGTCGGATTCCTTGACGCCAAGGGAGGCCAAGCCGCTGGGAATGCCCACGTCTTTGGAGAGACGCTCGATGGCCGCGATGGCCAGCTCCGCCGACTTCATCTTGCCCTTGTAACAGGTACATTCGCCCATGGTCTCGGCGATCACGGCGAATTTTTCGGGGTTAACCATGAGGTTCCAGCGCTCGACGTGAGGCAGCAAGACCGCGTTGGCCACGCCGTGGGGCATGTCCAGTAACCCGCCCAGCTGGTGAGCCA
>JAITLH010000281.1 GCA_031277995.1 Deltaproteobacteria bacterium | reverse complement strand
AAACTTTTTTCCCGCTTAGGCTTACTGGTCTTAACCCTGGCCCTGGGTTTAGCCCTAGGGCTCTTACCTTCGGCCCCGTCCAAGGCCCAGGACCAAAACCCTAACCCAAGCCCGGCGCCCGGTTCGCGATTAAGCGCTCCTAGCGGTCAAATTAAGGGCCTGGCCTTTACGCCCCAGGCCCCCGTGGTTAAGGTAACCATTGAAAAGGAGGTCGAAAGGCCCCGGGAGATGTTTACCCAGGGGCTAATCTTTTATAACCGGCACCTTTACGAGTCAACCGGCCTATACGACAAATCGGCCCTGCATACCTATCCGGCGGCCGAACTGGATCAAAAAGGCGGCCTGGGGACGGAAGCGCAGTTAAACCTACCCCCGGAGGTCTTCGCCGAGGGGCTGGCCGAGGCCAACGGGGATCTGTACTTACTGACCTGGAACGAGGGCCTCGTTTACGTGGTTGACCCGTCCACCTTGGAAATAAAAAACACCATTCACCAATCCATGGAGGGCTGGGGTTTGGCCTATGATGGGCGGACCTTTTGGCGCTCGGACGGATCGGATCGCTTGCAAAAACACCAAGTCGGGGATTTCGCGCCCATGGGCGATCCGCTCTTGGTCAAGGATGGCCAAAACCCGGTTAGGCAACTTAACGAGCTGGAATGGGAGGCCAGGTCCGGTTTGATTTTAGCCAATATCTGGCATACCGCCTTGGTCGCGGCCATCGATCCCGCTTCCGGCCAAGTCAGATACTATCTGGACTTAAGCGAGTTGGCCCAAAAAGAACTCGACAAACACGACGGCTCCAAGTCCGAGGCCGTGGCCAACGGCTTGGCCATAGACGGCCAGGGCCGCCTTTGGGCCACCGGAAAACTCTGGCCCACTATTTACCGAATTTCCTACAACGCGCCCTAGGGCGCCTTATAAAAGAAGCCCGCCAACTTCGGGGTCGCCAGGACCCCGCCATTGGTGAGTTTTTAATCAAATAATCAAAATTATTCACGTACATATTTACCTTAGAAAAAAAGACGCCGCGGCGGCCAGGGAGCCTTATTACGCCTCGCGGTTTTTTTTGCTAAGTTCGATAAGGGAGGCTATCGATGACTACCCCGGTGGAAACCTATTACCATAACCAGCTTGAGGCGGTCAAAAAGGCCCTGGAAGCGAATTTTTTTGAGGCTTCAATCCATGAATCCCTGGAAGCGGCCGAAGATTTTCTAATAAAGAACATCGTTTTTTCAAAGCCCGCCCAGGGCGAGGCGCCCTCGGGCTCGCCCGCCCCGACTTCCCCCAACTTTGTCATAACGGGCGTTGACCCCTCTGGGCCTTACTCCAGCGTGGGTTTTGGGGGCTCGGCCACGGTGGCCTCCTCTAACCTCCTAAAAAAATTAAGGGCCGTCCCCAATCTCGAGGTAATCGATCGAAACGACGCCTCGTTGCCGCCCGAGGTTAGATCGGATTTAACCCGCAAGTCGATGCTGGTCGATTTATTCATCGCTTCCTCAAACGCCCTGACCATGGACGGGAAGCTGGTTAACATCGATAAGTTTGGAAACCGCGTCGCCGCCATAACCTATGGGCCCAAAAAAGTCGCCCTTTTCGTGGGCCGAAACAAGATCGTCGCCGACGTTCACGCCGGAATTACCAGGTCCAAAAACATAGCCGCGGCCATGAACGCCCTAAGGCTTAACGTCGACACGCCTTGCTCCAAAACGGCCAAATGCCACGATTGCAAGGGTTCCAACCGCATTTGCGGCATCACCGTCATAAACGACCGCTCCTTTCCGCCGGGAAGGATTCACGTTCTTTTGATTAACCAAGATTTGGGCTTTTAGGCATTAAGGCCTTTAGCCCATGACCTAACATAACAAAATCTAAGGTTTTGACGAAAAACTCCCTTCGTCAAAACCTCCAAATACGTTTTACCATGGGAAAAAGGTCAGCGCATCCCACCGACGGTCCATGTTTTGGCCAAAGGGAACTCTATCAACTGGACGCGGCCGTCCACTTGGCGGCCGATCTGGTCTCGGAGGAGTTTCAGCTCGATTTTGGCGACTTTCGGCAATGGCCCGTTGACGTAAGGCACTATCCCCAGCTCTCGGAAGAGGAAAAACGAACCGACGTCTTGGCCCAGCTTTTTCGCTACGTCAAGCAAAACTCCCTGCCCCGGGGCGGCGGCCGAGACTTCTGGCGAGTCTGCCTCTACGATCCGGTCATCCTGGCCACCAAAGACAGGGAAAACTTTACCCTAAAGCCCCTGCTCCTTTACGTCATAACCCATGAGTTTATACACATTTCCCGTTTCGTTCGTTTCATGGAACTTTTTACCCCCGACCTTAAAAGCCGCCAAAGGGAAGAGGACATCGTCCACGAGCTAACCGAAAAACTTTTGTTTAAGCAGCCCATCGAAAACCTTAGCCCGGTCCTGGAATACTTTAAGGCCTGCCGTTACGCCCTTGACGGCGCCGTGACCAATCTTGAAACCAGGTCCGATTAAGCCAAACCCCGGCCCCTAAAGGCTCCCTCAGCCAAGCCCTGGCCCCCTTGGCCAAAACGGCGGCCCGTAAAGGATCCCTTAGCCCAGCCCGGGCCCCCTTGGCCAAAACCGCGGCCCGTAAAGGCTCCCTTAGCCTAGCCCGGGCACCCTTGGCCAAAGCCGCGATCCGGAAAGGATCCCCTCAGCCTAATGATTGTCCTTTACTGGGATCCAAGCCTGTGTTATTATTGAGTTAATTTTCGATACTTGGCTCAATTGGGCTCAAGTATATAGGGAATTTTGGAGGAGACCTAAAGCATTCCCTAAATATCGAAAAATTTAACAAAAACTTTGATATTCGCGACCCTCGGCCTTCTTTATTTTTTTAGGTCGTCTCAAGAGTCCTTACAAGTCAAAGGTTTTGGCCTGGGACCAGAAAAAACTTTTTAGTCGAGTTTATTCCCGTTGCCTGGGGACAAAAACTATTTTCACCGTGGTTATTTTGGTTTAAGGGTAAAATCTTGCCTGCTAGGACTCTAGCCGCTTGACTTTATAAAGGGGGATCTGAGATAATTATTAAAGCTAAAATGATATGAGGTCCATTGTGGGCTTAAATTGTTTGGCAGGCTAGGTAAAACGAATAAATTCAACCCCCTAAGCGGTTGAAATAACCAGTACAAAATGGGTATAAGATTTTCGACTATTAGACTACTTTTTTATTAGTAAATTTAAACTTCGATCTTTATGGTAAGATTTGAGTACAAGACAAAACTTTATTTAAAAATCAATTAAACTGGTATTTTTTTAAATTTTAAAAGCGAAAAATATCTAAAATTTTTTAATAGAGTTTGTAAAATAGATTTTTATAGTCAAAAATTCTTTTAGCTCCATTTGTATTTGTTTTTACTTAAGGGTCTTCTATATTTGTCTGGACTTTAAGGTCTCGCTTTATGACTCGGTCATCCAGAGTCCAGAGCCGCATGCCCTGGTCTTCTGGTTTTTTGGCCCCAGAATCAGTGAGACTGGGTTAGGGATACAAGGTTAGGGCGAATTTTCTGACCCCAAGGTCACAGGCCAAGGTCACAGGCCAGTGACCCCGGGGTCAGGGCCCAATGGCCAGGGCGGCAAGGGCGAGACAAGGTCAGCTCCAGAGGTCAGGCCAAATCGCGGAAGATTGAGGCGATAACCACCCGAAAGCGTCTGGGCCAGCGCTTTTTGACCTCTATTTGGAGACTTGAGTTTTTTGGCTTTTATGGGGCTTGGTAGTTGGTTTTGGATTTAAAGCCGAGATTTACGCTTAGTCGCGATGCTTATTATTTTTAATAAGTTGATTATGTAAGTCAATGGTTTTATTTTTTAAAACTTTTGATAGTCCTTTTGAAAGATTTCTCGTTATTTTTATTTAACAACACTAACAATAATAAATGTAATCATTTATTAAAAAATTAGAGCCATTTTGTCAGCCCAAAGCCGGGCTGGAGGGTAAAAAACATGAAGTTAGGGACTAAAATTATTTTAGGCTTTGTCGTCATCTGTATAATTTTTATAGCCATTAGCTTGGTCGCGCTATACAGTTTGACGAACATCCGCAACGAAACGGTTGGTTTACGCGATATAACTATGCCCGGCAACGAATTAGTGTCTACACTGCAATCGGATATTGAGTTAGAGGCTATAAATGTTGTCGAGTTCACTTATAGCTTTGATACCAACCTCTGGAAAAACTCAGTTGGCTACCATGACAGCGTTACTAAAGGTTTTTCCGATTTAAAGGAATTGGTAAGAAAAGGCTTGGCCGCCGACCACGCCAGGGTGCGGGAACTTATCCCCTTGTCGGAATCCGATTACGCGGTCTATTCCAACTTGGCGACTGAATTGCCCCAGTTAATCTCAACTTTGGTGGAAAATCGTTCCAACGTCGCCAAACTATACGGTAATCTAATAGAGCACATCAATAATTTCGTGACCGAACAGTCTAAAATCCTAAAGGAAGACATTGAAAGCCAAACGTCTTCTTTGGATGAGCTCTCATACCGCTATGACCACATGAGTCAGTCCATCGGTATCCAAGCCAACGCTTCGGCTATGTATGTCAATATCTTAAGGGGACTTTATTATAGAGATTTTAAACTCTTTGATAACGCCACGCAATTCGCCAACGAGACGATAAACTCAGCCAAAGCCCTCATGGATGTTTGCCGGACCCCGGCGGAGAGGGAATCGGTAAACCTCATAGTCACCGAAGCCCAGCAAATGGCCAGCATGGTTCAAACTTTCCGCGGTATTTACCAAGGCTTTGACGACAACAATACCAAGCGCATTCCGGCCAGGGACAAAGTCTTAGCCACCATTGACGAATTGAACACCCAAATCGCCGGCATGACTAACGATTTCGCTAACGATACCCAGGGTTTGGCCACCAGCTCCATCTGGACCCAGCTAATCGGCACCTCAATCGCCATTATCGTCAGTATCTTTCTATCGATCTTCGTTACCAGAAGTATTACCCTGCCGGTTAACCGGATCATCGGCGTTTTGACCGAAGGCGCCCAGGAAGTTGACAATACCTCAGGACAACTCTCGACCGCTTCCAACACTTTGGCCGAGGGGGCTACGGAAAACGCGGCCTCCCTTGAGGAAACCAGCGCGGCCTTGGAAGAGCTATCCTCCATGACCAAGAGGAACGCCGATAACGCCGTGGAGGCCAATTCCCTAATGAGCCAAGCCACCGACGCCGTTAGCAAGGCCGAAAACTCCATGTCCAATGTCATCCAAGCCATGGAACAGATCGCCACCTCCGGTAACGAGATTGGCAAGATCATTAAGACCATCGACGAGATCGCCTTCCAGACTAACCTACTGGCCCTTAACGCCGCGGTCGAGGCGGCCCGGGCCGGTGAAGCCGGGGCCGGATTCGCGGTCGTGGCCGACGAAGTTAGAAACCTGGCCATCCGCAGCGCCGACGCCGCCAAAAACACGGCCGATCTTATCGCCGCCACCATTTCCAACATCAATTCCGGTTCCGAGATGGTCAATTCCACCTCCGAAAACTTCCAGACCGTGGCCTCGCATTCTTCCAAGGTGGCCCAGCTGGTTTCCGAAGTGGCCGAGGCCTCCAAGGAACAGTCCCAGGGCATTAACCAGATAACCACGGCCATGAGCCAGATGGACAAGGTCACCCAATCCAACGCCGCCTCGGCGGAGGAATCGGCCAGCGCGGCCAGTCAGCTCTCCATACAGGCCGGTAACCTTATGACCGCCGTTGAAGAGATTACCAACATCGTCCATGGCTCTTCCGGAAGCGCTCCCTCGCGGGCGGCCATTTCCCCGCCCTCGGGCTCGTCAAGACCCCAAAAGGTCTTATCCGCTCCCAAAAAGACCTCCTACTCTAAGCCCGATCCCAAGGTGGCCTTGCCCATGGATAACGACGACGACTTTGAGTTCTAGCCCTTAAGCTAGGAACTTTTTCCCGCTCGAACAAAAAAAAACCCCGCCTACGGCGGGGTTTTTTTTAGTCCCTCCACAAACGGCCCAGTAACGGGTCTAATCGAATCGCGGGGCCAATGGCCCGCCCCCGGTAAGCGGGGGAAGTAGCGGCAAAGGGACTTATTTTTTCTCTTTTTAATTTCCTTATCACAAATAAATAAGTGGACAATATAATATATTAACGATTTAATAAGCCCTTCTGTCTTTTTTTTAACCTAAGCCAAGCCCAACCCGGCTGGGGCGATGGCGACCGTTTGGGCCTAGCCTATTTTTTGCCGGGGGTGAGCTCATCTACCCTGCTATCCGATGGGTCAAAGCTGCCTACGGCCATGAGCTTACTAAGTTCGGCGAGTTTTTCGGGAGCTGACCCGCAAGATCTTTGGGCGGCCGCTTCAGAGGCCGCGAGTCTCAACTTTTGTAATTTATCCAAGAAGTTACTTAGAAGGGTTATTGGAACGGCCTGGTTAGAAACTTTAGACCCGGATAGGGGAACTTCCATATCGTGGGGCGTTTTTAACCACTCGGCCGCTTTTAGCTCATTTATTAAGTTATTTCGGCAAACTTATAAGGAATAAACTAAATTTTAACCAGCATAATCAAAGTTTACGTTATAATTTATCGAAGACATTATTTTATTTATCTTAGATAGATGCTCTTTAATAATTTTAACTGAGTCCGTGATTTTATTTTGCCTGTTTAACATATAAATAGTCATTGCCCCTCGGGCTGGTCAAAGGCCGCCGGAGTGGTTTTGGGCGCCGAAGTGGTTTTGGCCCCTCGGGCTGGTCAAAGGCGCCGGAGTGGTTTTGGGCGCTTATTTTTTTGTGGTTGAGCGGGGGCTACGCTAGTTTGTTTAGAGATAAAAGCGTCTAACTTGGTTCTATGGAGCTGTCCGTAAAGTTTGTAAGTGATAATTTAGCGTAAATCTTTCCACCCAAAGTGATTGATTTCAAAAATTCATAGTCTTTTTTAGAAATTTGCCAGCTAGAGTTCTCCGTACCACTTTCAATAGTAAAACAAATTGTATCACTGATTTTAACACTGACTAAGAGACCGTCAATTTCAATTTTTTCTGTTTTTTGCGAGGACTCAATATTCTCATCAATAAAGTTTTTACGTTTTAACGCATCTAAAGAAGTCATTTTAATTGCGAAAGGGTGTTCTTTGGTTCTTGATTCAATTGTCAAATCATTTTCAATTAAAAAATTTAAAAAATCTTGATAATGGTTGTAGAGTTTTGGTGACGATATCATGGTTTTAATGTCTTTGGGGTCAGCATAGCCTGAAAGCAAAGTTAAAAACAAGCTTTCCCCCGGCCGTTCGGTCTCGTCGTTGGGCCTAGGAAACAGCGATGGTTCCTTATGCCATTTTCTTAAGTACGTCAGCTCAATGGCAAACGAAGAGGGGTTAAAGCTGCCCACGGCCCTAAGGGTACTAAGTTCCTCGAGTTTTTCGGGAGATCTCCCGTCGCCGTGGGCTGGGTCGCTAGCCATTTGGGCGGCCGCGAGTCTCAACTTTTGTAATTTATCCAAGAAGTTACTTAGAAGGGTTATTGGAACGGCCTGGTTAACCACCCTAGCCCCGGATAGAGTTAATTCCATTTCGTAGGGCGTTTCTAACCACTCGGCCACTTTTAACTCTTCTTTTAAATCTTTTTCACGAATTTTCATCGATTCTACTAAAAGTTGTGACGCTGGACTAAATACTACGTTCCAATTTATAGAAGATATAATTGTATTTAAATCAGCCAATTCCTCTTTAATAACTTCAACCGGTCGCGTGAAGTCGTTTTCACCCTTTGACATATTACTTACTCCTTTCCGCTTTGGCCGGCTAGGCCGCGCCGGCGACTTGACCAATCAAGAACGTTTTGGTTCCCAACGCGAGTCAGACCCTTGGCCAGGACTCGCGTAGAGTCAGATTTGGCCTGGACTCGCGTAGAGTCAGATTTGGCCTGGAGGGGGTTTTTGGGGTCAAACTATGGGGTTTAAATTTAGGTTGATAAAACGCTCGTTTTGAATTAAAATCTAAATAGAGCTATTACTCTAGGTTTTGTCTAAATTTATCATTTAATTAACATCTATTTTTTATAAATATCTTTTAATATAGTTTTTATATGATCTCTATTAATAAATTTCCAATTTTTTTTACTATTATATTATTTTTCTTGTCCGCTTGCGCCTATCAAGCGGGCGGTAGACCCTCCGGACGAGTAATACACGTCCGAGCGGTTTCTCTACCTGAGAAATATATCAATGTCACGATTGGCCGAACGAGCCAACGCGATGTGGTTTCGATGCTTGGCCGGCCAAATAACGTACATTTTAGGACTTCCACAAGTGGAAGAAATCTTGAAATTTTTGAGTATATACCCCATGAAATTATCTTAAAGGTTTCAATTACGGGCAAATCCGGAGTCGCGGTAGACAAAATTTATTCTCCTGGAAGAGAAAATATTCTCTATATGGAGTTTACAAATGGGATTCTTACCTCCATTTAAATATCATTTTAAATTTTTTAGGACTAATAATATGAAAAAACTATTTTTATCTTTAGTTATAGCGCTCAGTTTCGCGGCTTACGCCTGCCCCGCCCTAGCGCAAATCCCCGACATAGGCAGCGCTTTTATTAGGGGCATGGAAGCCGCGAGAAGAGCCAACTGGGAGGATAGGCAAAATTACTATACCCAACTTATAAACGAATCACTTCTCGCCTATCAAGCGACCGGAAATTTTGACTATCTTTGTATCGCCGCCGTCAATGGCTCGGAGGTGGCGCAAAGGCACTTATTCAAACATGACATGAGATGCGTCATTGAGTAAATACTGCGTAACTTGATTTTCGTAAAATAGCACAATTATTTTGGCCTGTCTAATTGTTTTTGAAGCCCGCGACGGCGCCCTTTCTGGTGGGCCAAGCGGACTTGGCGGGCCAGGCGGGCGAGATGGGCGAGCTTGGTTAGATTGCGCTAACGCTTAAACCTATTTGCCCCCAGGCCAAATTAGTTTAAGCGTTAGCCTTGGCGTTTTTGGCGGCCCTTTTCATAGATGGCTTCCCGGCGGGCCAATTGGTCCTTGACGAGTTGTTCTTTTTGCGCCGTCAGGGGCAGGCGGAGTAGTTTTTTTAGAGCGGCGACGCGGTATTTGTCAAGGCCCGGGGCTGAGGATAATTGGTCGGGGCGGCCGCCGTGGCGAATGACCAGTTCTTGGTTAAGTAGGCCCACCTCGTGGGAGAGGGTAACCCTTAGCCAGAGGTCGTAATCCTCGGCCGCCGGTAAGCTTTCGTCAAAAAGCCCCACCTCGTCGAAGAGGGATTTTTTGATTATGACCGCCGAGGGGCTTATGAGGCAAAGGGAGAGGGAGTCAACAAAAATGTCCCCTTCTTTCTTGAGGTGCTTTCTTTTGGGGTTAACCCTAAGGCCGCCCCTTATCCAGCGCTCCTGGCATTGGGAGATTAAGTACTGGGGGTTGTTGGCCATGTAGTCAAGCTGGGCCTTAAGTTTATTGGGAAGCCACTCGTCGTCGCTATCCAAAAAGGCGATTAGGGCGCCCTGGGAAGCGTTTATGCCCAGGTTTCTGGAAGCGCTCACGCCCCTTTGGCTAGGAGAGCCAAGGAGAGTGAGTTTTTTCTCTTGGACGTAAGGGGCCAGTAGGGAGGGGGTATCGTCGGTCGAGGCGTCATCGACCACGATTAGCTCAAAGTTAGCCTCCCTTTGGGCCAAAACGGAATCCACGGCCCTTTTTATCGACCAAGCCCGGTTCCAGGTGGGTATGACCACCGAGATTAAGTTAGGATCGGTCATGGTTTAGTTTGGCCGGGCCTTGGGAACAAGCCCAAAGGCCGGCCCAGAGACCGGCCCCGGGGGCCGGGCCTATGGGGAGCGGCGGGTTGGGGGGGGTTAGAGGATGGTCCATAGCCAAACCAAGAGACCGGCCAGGAGGAATTGGCCGTCCAGGCAAAAGTCAAATAGGTAACCGCCCATGCCGATGTGGCGGTGGAGGTATCTTAGGGTGACGGCGTTTAGAAGGGGCCCGGGGATAAGGAGAAGCAGGGCCGGGGAGTTGGGGAAGAGGTAGAAATGGACGGAAACGATGAAGAGGGCCCAAAAGGCCATGAGGCCCCAGAGCAGTTTTGAGGCTTTTTTCCAGCCAAAGAGGGTAACCGAGGTTCGGCTGCCAAACATCCGGTCACCTAGCCAGTCTTGGAAATCCATGACCAGGGTACGGGCCAGGAGGTTTAGTAAGACCAGGGTAAACAAAACGGCGGTTATCAGAAGGCCGTGGGCGGTTTGGGGGATGATTGGGGGGCTCGAGGCGATTGGGGGAATGGTCAGAAGGGCGGCCCAGCCCCCGCTTATGGCCAGGCTTTTGGCCATGGGCAGATCCTTTAGGCTGACTATGCCCAGGGTTTGTTGGTAAGGGCCAAAGATCGGGAGGTTATACAATACCCGGGCTAGGCTTAAAAAGATTATTAGGGCCAGGACCAGGGGCCCGGCCAGGTAGGCCCCGGAAAGGGACAGGAGAAAGCAACAGTTACCCAGGAAAATCAAGACCCTTTTGTATTTGACCAAAAAAATGGCCCGATCGGGATCGTTGGTTCGACTAGAGCCCCGGTCGATGAAAGCGTTTAATAGGTGCATAACCTGGGCGAAGAAAAAAAAGAGGCCAAAATAAAGCCCGGAAACGGGGTAGCCGGCCACGTAAGCCAGGGCTAGGCCTAGGGAGCCCGCCCCCAGGCCGATGTAGATATTGGACAAAACCAGGGCCCGCATAAAGCGCTTCAAAAAATTACTGGGCGAGGGTTCCCCGGCCCGGCTTAGGGCCTCCAGCCTTTGCTTGACGGATCTTATTTGCCAAAGGGGGGTGGAGGCCCCGGCGGCCAAGCCCACGGAGGATAGGCCCTTAACGAAGTCGGCCTCGATTTCGTCCGGGCCTTCGACCACCAAGGTAGGCAGCCCGGCCCGTTCTCCCAAAGCGCCCAGGCGCTTGGTATTGCCGCTATCGCGGCCGCCCACGATGACTAGGGCCTTACACTCACTGGCCAGGCGCCGGGCCTCGGACTGGCGGTTAACCGTGGCTTGGCAGATGGTGTCAATGGTCTTGGCCCCGGGGAAGCGCTTTAGGACCGCTTGGGTCATCTCGGGCCATTTTTCCTTGTCCTGGGTGGTTTGCGCCACCATGAGGACGTTTTTTAACTCGGGCAGCTCGGCCACTTTTTGAGGGGTGGGGACGACGTAACCCAGGCCCTGGGCGTAACCCAAAACCCCTTCCACCTCGGGGTGACCGGCCGTGCCCCATATAATGACCGATCCTCCGCCCTTGACGTGACTGGCCACCAATCTCTGGACCCCGGCCACCCGGGGACAGGTCGCGTCAACGACCTTAAGCCCCGTGGCTTTTAGCTTACTCTCCTCGTCTGGGGCCAAACCATGGGCCCTGATTATGACCGTGCCCTTGGGATCGACGTAATCGGACTCATGGGGCGGCCAAGACTTAAGCCCCTTACTTTCCAGTAAGTCCAGGGCCCCCTTATTGTGGATAAGCGGGCCATGGCTATATACCGTCCCTTGCCGGCTTTCCAAACAGGCGAAGGTCAGGTTCATGGCCCGCCGGACCCCAAAGCAGTAACCGATATGTTGAGCCGTTTTAATCCTCACCTCATCTCCATCCTGGCCGCGATTATGAAAGACGCCGTTTTGGGCCCCGGAAGCGGGGCCGGGGGGTTTTAAGAAAGTTTTGGCTTTTTTCGTCTTTCTTGCTCGCGACGGTCAATTAATATTATAATATAAGCCACGGCAAAAGACCTCCTGGTCCAGTCCAGGCCAACTTGAGGTCTGGCCTGAGGTTTGACTTAGGGCCTAGTTTAGGGCCCGGGCCGGGGCCCGGCTTTGGGAACTGGGTTTGGGGCCCGGGGTTGGGGCTCGGGTTTGGGAACTGGGTTTGGGAACTGGGCTGGAAACTGGTTTGAGTGGGCTTTTGGTGGGTTTTTTGTCTTGGGCGGGGAGAAATTTTAGGATTTTCGTTTATTTTTGAGTTTAGTCTAAGATATTTTTTTACGCTTACATTTTCCCTTGGGAGCTAATCTTAAGGGGTCACAAGGACGGATTTTTATGAAAACGTTTATCTCTATCGTCGGTTTCGTAGGCTTGGTGGTGTTTTTAATCCTATGGCTGCTGTCAAGTTCCAACCTAAGCGACAGCCAAAAGGAAGTGACCAATTTAAGAAACCAAGTAGCGGACCTGGAGAGTAAGAGCTCGAAACTTCAAAACGACCTTAACCAGGCCAATACCGACTTAAGCCAATCCAAGAGCGCCCTTAACACCAGCTCTTCGGACTTGCAAAATAAAGAAAGCGAGGTAACCAGGCTAACCCAAGATAACGATTTATTAAAAAGAAACTTAAGCGACTCGGAAACGGCGCTAAATAAGCTCAAGGCTGACCAGGCCAAGGCGGCCGAGGAAAACGCCACCATCAAAGACGCCCATGAGGATTTTCTAAACCAGATTGGCACCCTGACCGCCCAGGTGACCGCCGTAACCCAAGAAAGGGATCAACTGAAAAACCAACTCGACCAGGCCGAAAAAACCCTCGAGGCCTTTAGGACGGCCCAATAGGGAACGGTTTAGTAGGAAGCGGCCCGGCCGGGAGGGTGGGCGCGGGCGGGCCACAATCGCGAAAGAATCGATTTTAGCGACAAAAAAAAGCCCCTGGAGCGTTTGGCCCAGGGGCTTTTTTAAGTTTTTGTGGGGCTTAGTTGGGGGGCGGAACTAGTTTTTGGTTTCGACTTTTTTTGGAAGAACTTTGGACAAGTCTCTGGGTCCGGGCTTATTGACCTTGCCGCTTTTGATGCATTGGGCGCAGACCCTAACCCTGGTGGTGGCCCCATTGACGACATGGCGAACCGACTGCAGATTGGGTTGCCAGATCTTCTTGGTTTTGTTATTGGCGTGGGAAACGTTATTGCCGTTTTGAGGGCCCTTTCCGCAAAAATCGCATACGCGGGACATTTTTAATTCCTCCAATAGCCCTAAGGGGCATCCTTGCCGGCTAAAACCGGAAACACCTTTTATATCACAAGTCGAGGTTGGGGGCAACCTTTTTTTTCAAAGCCAAAGCTTCAAAGCCCTAAGCCAACGCTGTAGTTCATAACCCGGCGAATCATTCGCGAGTAATGAACATTAGGGCTTCTTTGACCATGAGATTGTCTTTTTCGGTGATGGTTCTGACGTGTCCGTTAATGAGGCCGTAAGCCGCGAGGACTTTTACGCCCTGGGCTCGGCACCAGTCCATAAAGTCCGAGAGGGTCAGGACCCTGATGTTGGGCGTGTCATGCCACTGGAAAGGCAGGCTCTCGGTTACCGGCATCCGGCCCTTTACGGACAAATCATAGCGGGTGCGCCAGTGGCCAAAATTGGGAAAGGAAACTACCGAGCGCTTCCCCACCCTTAGCATCTCGCCCAAAACCATGAGGGGATCCTTTAGGGTCTGGACGGTACTTTCCAAAATTATGTAATCAAAGCTCTGGTCGCTAAAATCGCCAAGGACTTCCGAGAGATCGATATTCAAGACCGGGACGCCCAGTTCCATGGCCGCCATGGCCGCCTCGGGGTCCACTTCCACGGCCTGGCCGTGGACGTCCATCTCCTTAATGAGCTGCCCCAAAAGCTCCCCCCGCCCGCAGCCCAAATCCAAAACGTAGGCCCCCCGGGGGATTTCGTCAACTATGACTCGATCTTGCCAGCGGTGGCGAGGGGCGTCTGAGGCGGCCGTTTCGTCGTAGACCCGGGCCAGGGATTCGAGGAGTTTGGGGTCAAAATTTAGCCTATTTTCGGACACGGCCTCTTTTATGATGGCCAGATCCGGGTGGGCATTTTCATGATCGGAGGGCTTTTTTGGCATGGTTAATTTGTCACCGATTGGGTTGGTTTTTTAGCCGGCTTTTCCCCTTGGGGGGAAAGGCGGCTAGAATTTTTTTAGATAACAGGTAATGAGGCGCTTGACCGTTTCCGTTTCCACCAAAAAGGCGTCGTGGCCGTAACGGGAAGGGATGTTGACGTAGGTGATGGGGCGCCTGGCTAGGCACATGCCCGAGACCAGTTCGCGGCATAGTTCCGGCGGAAAGAGCCAATCGGAAGAAAAGGAGACCACCATGATGCGAGATTTTAGGCGCTTGGCCATGGTGGCCATGTCCCCGCCGCCCCATTTGGCGGCCGCGTCGTAGTAGTCCATGGCCCGAGTGAGGTAAAGGTAGCTATTGGGATCGTAGCGTTTGACAAAGCTTTCGGCTTGATGGTTAAGGTAACTTTCCAGTTCGAAGTCCACCCCGGTTAGGGTAAAGTCGGGGCTGTCTTTGCCCCTTAGCTTGCGGCCAAACTTAAAGCCCATGCTCTCTTCGGAAAGGTAGGTTATTTGGGCCATCATGCGGGCCACCGCCAAGCCCGAAAGGGGACTGGGGCCATCGTAGTAATGGCCGTTTTTGAAGTTGGGGTCGTTTAGGATGGCGTGGCGGCCCACCACGCTAAAGGCCATGCCCTGGGAGGTCACCCGGTGGCCGGCCGACAAAACGATTAAGTCCTCGACAAGATCCGGGTAGGCCAAGCCCAGCTCCAAGGCCATTTGGCCGCCCATGGAACCGCCCACCGCCGCCTTAACCCTGGTGATGCCCAGAAGTTTTAATAGTTCGTATTGCTGCCTGGCCCAGTCGCCCATGGTGATTATGGGAAAAGTCAGTCCCCAGGGTTTACCAGTCTCCGGGTTAATCGACGAGGGGCCCGAGGTCCCGTAGCAACTTCCCAAAACGTTGGCGCAGATGACCATGAAACGATTGGTGTCTATGGCCTTTCC
>JAITLH010000074.1 GCA_031277995.1 Deltaproteobacteria bacterium | reverse complement strand
CTCCCAATCCCCAAAATACCCCAAAACACGCCCAACCCTAAAATCCCCCTCAATAACTCCCTAATTATTTTATAAAAATACCCCGACCCCCCAAAAAAACACCCCTAAATATACCATTTTCGTTGTTTATTTTATTTATAAAACATGAAAAAATTTCATAAAAAATAATTTTTAGCAACTTAAAATTCTAACTACGGGCAAGTTTTAATTTAATAAAATCGATTAAACATATTTTTAATTTTCCAATCAAAAATTATATAATAAATTTTAATGATAAGACTAATCTTAAAATTCCAAAAAAAATATTTTTACCACTAAATCGAACATTAAACCATTTTTGCCACCATTTACCCAGGGCAAGTAATGGGCGCTCTTCCCCGGCTGGGAAGGGTTCTACAAATTGTATGGCATCGGATCTCATTGGCCCGCCCCTATCCCCGCCCGTGTCCTTGGGCACGATCAGGTTTAGGCCCGGCGAGAATTCCACCGTGGGTAAAATTTCCTCCCGGTTGGAATAGAGCTTCGATAGTTTCATGGCCCCACGTATTCGATGGTATCCGCCTTTGGGCGATACTCGATTAAACCCAATAAAAAAAGGAGATTAAGGGCGGGCGCCAAAAGCTCTTTTCCGCCAATGACCCTCTTTTTGGAAAATTTTACCAACTCGTCTAAACCGGCCACGCGTTGGTCCCTTAGTTTGGCCAAAACCAAACAGGCCATGTTTATGACCGTCTGGTCTGGATGGGCGTGTCTTTTTGGCTTAAGCATGGTTGGTTGACCTTGGCCGCGAATCGCGCGAAAAAGCATAATAACCATCTGCCGTAAGGGCTTTTAAAAAAAGCCCCCACGAATAAACCTTCATTTCATCATTTGTTTAAAATAACCTTAAAAACTTAAAATAGCAACCCCACAAAAAACCCCCATGATCCCCCGTCCTTATGACCAGGGTATCCTAGGGTCTTGACATCCCAGGACCCGGATCTCCCACAAGACGGCTCCGTCCCTTTAATTGAATCCTATCCAAGCTTCAAAAGTGACCACTACATATGAGAATTTAAAAAAGGCCTACCCCTCGGTTCCTTCTCTTCAAATAAATCCTGTCGAAACTCCAAAAGTGACCACTACGTATGAGAATATAAAAAGGCCTACCCCTCGGTTCCTTTTCTTCAAATAAATCCTATCCAAGCTTCAAAAGTGACCACAACATGTGAGAATTAAAGAAAGGTCTGATCGCCATGGATCCGAGGCTCACATGATCCAGCGCCCCCGAAAATTTTGCCAAAGCCCCAAAAACCGCCTGGCCAATAAAAAAGCCGGGCCCATTGGACCCGGCAAGGATTGGAATCAAAATTTTTGGGTTTTAACTTATTTTTCGACAAGGCGGGACAAAGCCCCGGCCGGGAGGGGTTTTTTTACGGCAAGAGCTCCAAGGTGACCACGTTTAGTAGGCCCCACAGGGCGTCCAAGGGCAAGTAGAAATGGGCGTGGGAGTCAACGAGGTAGCCCGCTTGGGCCGGGAATTCTTCGTCCTGGGGGTCAAAAACGCAGGCAATTTGGACCTTGGGGAGGACCTGCCAAGTGAAGAGATACTGGGAACTTTCTTCGGCTCCCCGGGTAAAGGCTTTTACGGCCAGGAGCTCTGGGGTGGTGGGGTAAGCCTCGGCCAGGGGGGCGGTGGCGACTTCGTGCGGGCCCCTAAAAAACATGGCCCCGCCCGGGACTTCCATGGTGCCGATTAGGCGTCCGGAGGGATCCGGGGGGTCGGTTTGGCCGCAGTGGGTCAAATGAACAACCAGGACCAAGGCCCTTTGGAAATCCGCCTTAAGGCGATTTGGGGGGCCCAGGACCAGTCTTTGTTTTACGTCAACGATGAATGGGGCGCATAAAAAATCGATGGTGAAACGGCCGTCTTCGAAGGTGGCCCCGGAGTTTTGGGAGGCCTTTTGGGGATCGACCAAAGACAGATCGTCCCACAGGGCCGGGGGAAAGGGCAGGTTTACCTCGGACATTTAAATCCTTTTAATCACTTTGACCAAAGGGTTTTTGGGAATGCCATCCCAAAGAACCGATTGGTCAAAGGAGATAAGGCCGGTCAGGCTTTTTTAGATATTTTTTTGGGGGTTGGCCCCAGGGGAGAGTCGCTTGGTTATTAACAGCAGCCGCTGCAGCCGCCGCAATCGGAATCGATGGCCGGTAAGATCTTTTCGGAATCGACCACGAAACCGGAATCAAAGCCATTGTCTTGGAAGTCTATCTTGACCCCGCCGGTCACTTCTTGCAGCTGGCGGTTGATGCAGTAAACGATGTCGCCAACGGTGGTCGAAAAATCGCCATCGTTGGGTTCGTCCACGGTAAGGGAGAGTAGGCCCCCGCCTCCGCAGGCGCTTGACGGAAAAAAGACTCTGACGGTCCGGGCGGCCTGATGTTCGGTTAAAAACTTGTCCAGACGGGAGTGGGCCTCGGGAGTAACGGTAATCATGAAATCCACCTTTTGTTTCTTTGTGGAGGGCCGCGAAAATCTTTGACCCAACGCTATTAGGTTTAAAATAAGTCCACTTGGCCTTTGAGTCAAGCCCCGGGAGCCCAGCCATTAAAAATAAAAATGACCCACGGTGGTTTAAGGAAGGGTTTGGAAGTTTATTGAAGGGCGTTTTTTCGTTAGGGTAACCTTTGCGGCGGCCTGAGCCCATTACGGAACGAATGGCCTTACGGGGGCCTGAGTCCATTACGGGACGCGTGGCCTAGCGGGACAAGCGGCCATTACGGGATAAGTAATTTGGCCAACGCGGCCACGGCGGCCGTTTCCGAGCGCAGGGTCAGTGGGCCCAGGGCGTGGGGTTTAAAGCCGCTTTCAAAGGCGAGTCGTTTTTCTTCGTCGGTAAAGCCGCCCTCGGGGCCGATTAGGAGGGTGGCCTGTGGGCTGGCTAGGTGGGGTAAGGGCTCGCCGGAAAGGTCGGCCAGAAATTTGGGGCCGCCTTGGGGCGTTTGAAGAAAATCGATCAGGGGCCGGGGCGGGAAGATTTCCATGGAACTGGGCCGTCCGCATTGCTTGCGGGCTTCCTCGGATAGCCTTAACCAACGGGAGACTTTTTCTTCGCCCGAGGCCATGGGGTTTGAGCGCTGGGCGATTATGGGAAAAAGTAAACCGGCCCCCAATTCCGTGGCCTTTTCCACGGCCCAGTCAAAGCGCGAACTTCGTATCAAAGACAAGGCCAAAACCAACCCGGCGGCGCCTTTGGGGGCCATGAAGGGGGTCAGGATCTTTACCCACAAGCTTTTGTGGGGTTTCGATTCTATTTTTTCGACACGCCCTTTGGCCAGTCCCCAAGGCCCGGTCAGCTCAATTTCTTGGCCCTCGCCCATCCTCAAAACGCTTATGGCCTGGTGACTTTGGCCTTTGTCCAAAACCACCGTTTCCCCCGTCTCCGGGGCCGGCCCGGGTCGGCTAAAGGAAAAGCGCCTTAGCCTCACGATGACGGTTCCGGCTCGTTGGGGTCGCCTTTTTCTAGGTTGGCGGCGGGGTCGTCGTTTTCCGTGGCGGGCGCCGGGGGAGTATCCGGCTCGTTGGGGTCGCCATTTTCGAGGTTGGCGGCGGGGTTTTCGTTTTCCGGGGCGGGCGCCGGTGGAGTATCCGGCTCGTTGGGGTCGCCGTTTTCATCGTTTTCGGCCACGGGGAGGTCCGGATCCATGGGGGTCAGGGATTCCAGGACTTGGCGCTCGGGATTTTCGGCGATCTCCAGGCCCCGGATAAGGGAGAGGGCGGACCATTCGTCTTGGCCCAGGTGGGTTTCGACCTTAAAGCCCAGGGCGCCAAAAGTTTTTAGGACGTCCGGGACCTGCTTGGCCAAAAGGCCCGAGAGAATAAGCCGGCCGGGGATGGTGGATTTTTGGGCCAGGGACTTGGAAAGGGAAATGAGGACGTTTCGGGTCAGGTTGGCCATGATTAGGTCAAACTGGCCGGAAAGATCTTCGAGGTTGGCAGTTTCGGGGGTAAGGCGGGCGGTAAGATTATTTAGCCCGACGTTTTTTTGGGCGGCGAAAAGGGTCTCGGGGTCGTTATCGATGGCGGTGATTTTGGCTTTGGGGAGTAGGAGGGCCGCACAAAGGGCTAAAATGGCGCTTCCGGCCCCCAGGTCCAAAAGGTTATTGAAATAAACGCCTTTTTCGACCAGCTCGGAGAGGAGCCTTAGGCACATGAAAGTGGTGGGGTGATGGCCGCTGCCAAAGGCCGAGCCGGGATCCAGTTTCAAGACCTTGGCGCTGGGAGGGGCGTCTAGGGGTTCGGCCCACCAGCTGGGGCAGACGACCAGATCGTCTGAGACGGTTATGGGCTTAAGATCTTTTTTCCAGGTCTCGGAATAGTCTTCGCCCGGCTTAAGCTCCAGGGTCAGTTCAAAATCCAGAAGGGAGATCTCCAGGGCCTGGGCGATGACGTTTAGGGCCTCAGGGAGTTCGGCCATAAGGCGCATCTCTTGCCCGGAGTCAAAACCGGCCTTAAAAACCAAACGGCCCAAAGGGTCGGGGTTGTCTTCCCAGACGCCCCCGGCCCCGGCGGTAAAAAGGGCCGCCGAAACCGCCTCGCCGGCCGCGGGCGGGGCGATGGCGGTTACCTGTAGCCAGTCGTCCATGGTCAAAGTCCCAAAAATTCGGCGGCCGCCCGGCCGGAAACGAGTTCGATTTCTTCGGGAGTGAGGCCGGCCTCGTTAAAAAATTTTAGGTAACGGGGGACTTTAAGCAAGGGGAAATCGGTGCCCAAAAGGAAACTCCCGGCCCCCAAAAGTTCCGCCCCAAGTTTTATGGCCTTGGGCTCAAAAATAAAGGGCATGGCGGCCGTGTCGAAGCGAACGTTATCCAGATAATTCCTGACGTTTTTCTTAAGGCAAGCCAGGAGCGGCAGGCCCCCGCCAAAATGGGCCAATATCAGTTTGGTGCCCTGGGTCCTAATAACCAGTTCCATGATTTGGCTTATTTCCATGGGCGCCTTGCCGGGATAGGCGTGGCCGATGGGCTCATTGACGTGGACCAGCATGGGGGCGTTTTTGTCCCGGCAAAGGGCGGCCAGGGCGGACAAATTTTCCAGCGTGGGCTCGGTTAAGCCCTCGTCGTAGACGCACAATTCCCCAAGCCCGTAGCCGCCGTTTTTTAAAAATTCTTCCGAGTGCCTAAGGGCCCAAGGCGCCCTCTGGTCAAAGGCGGCCAAGGGGTAGAGCCGATCGGGATATTTTTGGCATTCTTCCAAGATCCAGTCGTTGTGCCTTTTGGCGTTATCCTCCAGGGTAAAGGGGAAACCCATGACCAGGGCTTTGTCCACATGGCTCGCGTCAAGCTCCCTTATTAAATCAGGCGTGCTGACGAGCTTGGCCGCCGGATCGGCGTAGAGAATGGAAAGACCGACTTCGCCCTTTAAATAAGGACTTCTGTCGGACGCCAAATCGGGAGAACTTAAGTGAACGTGGACGTCTATAATCATGATAACCGAAACCGCCGATATGCCCGTCAACGCCCCGCCAAATTAAAACAAAAAAAATGTCCATTCGGGCGAGGCGAAAATGTCCCCTTAAGGAACTATTCGACCACGGCCAAAAGCGTTTCCGCCTCGACCGGGTCACCTTCTTTGACCTTTATGGCGATAAGTTTGCCTTCTATGGGAGCGGTAACCGGGATCTCCATTTTCATGGCTTCCATGATGAGGATCTCCTGTTCCGGGGTTACCAGTTCACCTTCTTTAACCAAAATCTTCCATATATTTCCACTCATGGGCGCCAAAATCTCAGCCATGTACTATGTCTCCAATCACGAAAAAGCTTTTATTCAAGAAAAATCAAACGTTAGCCGACAAAAAGCCCATAAGCTAAGGGCCTGGGCTTAGCCCCCGGTCCTTTTCGGCAAAACGATTCTATCTTAGTCAATTTTTTAATTCAACCATTCCTCAAAGCCTTAAACCGCAAGCCCCGCCAAGGCCCGTGGTTTACCCGTTAAAAAAGTTTTTACTTTTTCCGGCCTTAACCTATTCCCCCGCCTCCATGGTCCCCCCCGAAACCCCCCGGCCAAGTCCTTTTGGCCCCTTAGGGCCGGTGAGGGCGATTTCTTTTGGGGCTAATTATTTCTGGACAATCCTAAAATCTCATGGTAAATTTCCATAGCGTTTTTATTTACTTTCCCCACCGTTTTCCACCGAATCTTAAGCCGGCTTTGATTTTTTCCTCCCCGGAACCAAAGGCTTTTCTTTAAGCTTTCTTGCCCATGCCAGGGGGCCTTCGATCTTGTTCGCGATCGCCTTTTGGCTCAAAAAACAAAGATCTTTCGCTGGCGTAGAAGAAATTTCCAACCCCAGTCGCGACCAAACCCAATTCCCCGGACCGTTAACCGCCAAGCCCCCGGGCCTAGGCCATCGACCGGCTGGTTTTTTTCTCGCCGGTTTTTGATTGTCCGCCAACGGTCGCCATTCTCGAAAAATTAATCGCTAAATTAATTAGCTGGCTTCGGCCAGGGGAGCCAGTCCCAAAGGGCGATTTCCCCAAGGGCTTGGTTTAAGCCCCCCTCGAATGGGGACCGGTCCCAATAAACGGCCCAAAAGCGCGCCAGGAGCGCTTGGCGCCTGACCGGGTAGGAAAGTGGCCAGCCCCATCGGCCAAAGGCCGCGGCGGGGCGATTTTAGCCGTTCGCGGCCCCGTTTGGGAGGGGGTTTTCGGTTTTTGGGATCGTGACCCTTGAGCCTAACCCCAATCGCCAGGCCATATGGGCTGCCCATATGGCCAGCTCGGGCGATTTCCCAAGCCATGGCGGATTACCCAAGTTCGGCCGATTTTTTTAAGCTCGCTTAGGGGCCAGTTTTTTTGCTGGGCCAACGGAATTGGTAGGGGCGGGGTCGGGAGTCGAGAGGGGGGAAATTTTCCAAGAACGAAGCGATTTTAGGTCGAGAGGGATTGTAAAAGAGTATTTAAAGACATGTATTTAAAAATAAAGAAGTTTATGCTTACATAGTTAGAAATAGGCGCTTGGTTTTGGATTTAAGGATTTTGTTGGGTAAAAATAAGGGCTTAATTATATGTGATATACTGTTAACGTTGGTTCGTTAACCGTTCCGGTTTTGGGCTGGTGGCTTTGGAATTGGCCTAATTTGGTGACCGGGACCCCTTTTGGTTTTTGTTCTCGCCGGTTTTGGACGGAGAGATGTTGTTCGTAAAACGGTCGGGTTTTTTCTTCTGGAAATCGGCCGGACGCGTGGTAAATTATGGACGGTTTGAAAAAAAATGAGGCCGGGACGGAAAGTTCCGGAAAAGATATGAAAGACAATTCCCCGTCTCCGGAGGCCGCCGAGGCCAGGTTGGTTCGGCGGCGTAAACTAATACTCTGGTCGGCCATCACGGCCAACATTTTGGGGAATTCCGGTTTGGTGGGCGTAAACGTCGCCCTCCCGGCCATGGGCAGTGAATTTAACTTAACCGCCTTTCGTTTGGGTTGGGTGTCCTTGGCGACCTTATTGGTCATGGCCATCTCCTCGGCCCCAACGGCCAGGCTCTCGGATTTGGTCGGCCGTCACAGGATCGCCGTATTTGGCATGGTCACGACCATGGTCGCGGCTTTGATTGGCGCTTTGTCCTATTCCTACGTCTCCTTGATGGTCAGCCGGGCCTTACTGGGCCTGGGACTGGTCAGTTATTTTACGACCATCACCACCATGGTGGCCGCCGAATACCCGGCCGAGGAAAGGGGCCGGGTTTTGGGCCTGACCATTTCGGCCGTGTATATCGGCCTAAGCTTGGGGCCCATGATCGTGGGAATGCTGGTCCAGTACCTGGGCTGGAGAAGTTTGTTTTGGTTTACCTTGATTGGAAACGTGCCGCCGCTCATTTTGCTTTTGATGGTCGAACCCGATTTGCCGCCCACCCCGGACGAAAAACTCGACTGGATTGGCATCTTACTGTGGGTCTTGACCTTGGGCCTGGGTTTTACGGGACTGGCCAGTCTCAAGCAAACCTTCGCCATCCCCATGCTGACCATCGGCGTGGCCATGGCCGTCTTGTTTTTCTTAAGGAGCCTTAAGTCGAAAAACCCCATTTTGGACATGCGGCTGTTTTTTGACAGCCGCAGTTTTTCCTTTTCGAGTTTGGCCGCCTATATCAGTTACCTCTCGTCTTTTAGCATCTCCTTTTTGATGAGTTTGTACCTTCAATACGCCAAGGGCTTGAGTCCCAGTAAGGCCGGGCTCTACCTGATGGCCCAGCCGGTCATCCAGGCCATGCTGACGCCCATTTCCGGAAGGCTCTCCGATTCCATGGCCCCCTGGAGACTGGCCTCCAAAGGCATCGCGACGATCATGGTGGCCATCTTGATCTTCGCCCTGACCTTAAGTTCGGTTACGCCCGATCTGCTTTTAATCGTCACCATGGCCATGACCGGCGTTGGCTTCGCCTTTTTCTCGGCCCCCAATACCAACGCCATCATGAGCGCCGTTCCGCCCAAACGCCTAGGCCAAGCCTCCGGGGTCATAACCGTCACCAGGCTTTGCGGCCAGATTACCAGCATGGCCGTGACCACCTTGGTCTTTGGCCTAGTCATCGGGTCCGGGGTCATCACGGCGGAAAAATCCCCGGAACTCATTCGGGCCTGCGTAATCATCTTTTGGATCTTCGCCCCGGTCTGCCTCGTTGGCGTCCTGGCCTCCCTAACCGGGGGCAAGAAAAGCTCGGCTTAAAGCTTGGCCCTAAAAGTTGCCCTTAGGGCTTGACCCTAAAAACTTTGCCCAAAAACTTTGATTGGGCCCCCTTCCTAAGGGTCCCAATCTCGCCTAAAAGCTGTCCTGGCCTCCTTGGCCGGGGGTAAAAACCCGGCGGCCTCAAAGAAAGGCCGAGGACGGCCCACTTTAGGCGCCCCATTACTTTGTTCCCTTTGGTTTGGGCCCTTCCCGATGGGAAGGGCCCTGATGGGGCCCTTTTTCTCGAAGGTAAGGTTAATTCCAGGTGAGGTTTATGACGAGAGTTTTGTTTTTGGGTGACATTTTCGGCAAGGTCGGCCGGCTAATGATTAGGTACTTTCTCCCTGACCTCATGGCCAGGGAGAGAATCGATCTGGCCTTGGCCAACGGCGAAAACGCCGCCGGCGGGGTGGGCATCACCCCGGGCTGCGCCCTGGATCTCTTAAATTGCGGCTTGTCGGCCCTTTCCGGCGGAAACCACACCTTCAAATACCCGGAAATAAGACCGGTCCTGGAAGACGAGAGCTCGCGTTTGATTCGCCCGGCCAACTTTCCCGAACCCTGTCCCGGCCGAGGCCACGTTGTCTTGGAGACCAAATCCGGGGTCCGGGTGGGTTTTGGTAACCTCATGGGCCGCCTTTTCATGAATTCTTCCATGGATTGCCCCTTTCGAAGGGCCGAGACCCTAATCCAAGAAATGGAAAACGACGGGGCCAACCTTACCCTTATCGACTTCCACGCCGAAGCCACGAGCGAAAAAAGGGCCATGGCCTATTTTTTGGACGGCCGCCTAGGCGCCCTCCTGGGCACCCATACCCACGTCCAAACCAGCGACGCCCAAATCCTCCCCCAGGGCCTAGCCTACGTAACCGACGTGGGCATGACCGGTCCCCATGGCTCGGTAATTGGCATGAACACCCCCGAGACCATAAACGTCTTTTTGACCGGCCGCAACCACCGCTTTAAGGCCTCAACCCAGCGCGTGGCCATCGAAGGCGCCATAGTGGAGTTTAACGACCTAGGTAAGGCCGTCTCCGTCGAAACCATCAGGGTTAAGGACGCCCGGGAAGATTTTTTCCAAAAACCCGAGAATTCCCCCGACGAGCCCGAATAAGCCCCAGCCGTCGCTTTAAAAAAAATCCCCCCCAAACCAAACGGCTAACCCAAAAGCCGCTCATCCCCGGTCCCCAAAAAAAACCGCGCCAAAAATTAGCGCCTTTTTCCCGGACCTCTCCCCCCTCAAAAACATGGCCCGTAATCGGTCAAAAACGCGCCTTAGCCGCGTTGGCCGGCCCAGTCGCGCTCCTAACCTGGGTCAGTTCGCCCAAGCGCCCCAAAATGGCCGTTTAAACCCGCGGTCCCTAAATGGCCCGATTCGCCAAAGATCGCCCAAAAAGCTCAAAACAACCCCGGCCGAAAAATTTCCCCCAACCCAAAATCTCCCCAAAAGCCCGTCGGCCAAGCCCAACCTCCAAGCCCAACCCCCGCCCCAAAGCGGCCATAAGGCCGCGCTTTAGCCCAAACTGACAGGGGGCGTTAATTTCGTCTTCAAGAAAGGGCGAGAAAAAACCGATACGATCAATAAGCCAGAAAAACCCTTCGCGTGAAAACAAGAGGGGAATTAAAAAAAACCCTGGCCCCGGGAATGGCCAAGTTGGCCCGAAAACTAAAGGCGACCCCAAGCCCATGGCCGCGAATAACGGGCCAGGCGAGCCTAAGGGGGGACGCGCGGGAAACGAACCAAAAAGCTAAGGGAAAAACAAAACCGGCTCCCCAAAACAAAATGCCCAGCCATCAACGAAAACGCCGACTAATCGCCTATGATTGGAAATTTGTTAATAAAACGCGCAAAATAAAACTCGAATAAATTCGTAAAATAATGGCGATAGGTAAAAATTTTGCCGTAAAGTAAAAACTCAAATAAAGAAACACTTTTTAAAAATTGGTTTTTTGGGCCAGGGGGCGGGGCGAAAAAACCTTGTTTTTGGCCTTGCGATCGGGGATTAAATGGACGCGAGATGTTGTATAGATATAGCTGATTTGATTAAATAAATTTCTAAAGTCCTTACAAAGCGTTAGAAGTAAACTTGAAACGACCGGGGTCAAAAAAAATTCGCTAAAAAAATTTACTTCCGAAAAGTTGTTTTCCAAAGTTTGCTAAAAACATTTCAATTAAAATTAGAGTGAATTTTAATTGGGCCCAAACCGGCCCATGTTTGTTATAAAACTGGCTAAAATCATTGGATAAATGGCATTGGTATTGAGTTGGATTTGGGGCGATATTTGCCAATCGTAACCTTACGGGTTACGGTTAAAACATTTACATTTATAATTAATTATGCAAATTCATAACCTCGGAAGTTGGCCTAAACCGCGGTTAAAGCTGACTTTTTAGAGCCAAAAAAGCTTGCCAACAATGTCCGCTTGTGTTAAAAATGTTATTAAGATTAGCCAAAAGGTTTTGTCCCAAAGGATCTTTGGGATATCAAGAAGGGTTAACAATCGGCCAGAGGCAGGGTTTGTTGGCGCTTTTGGATGGGGGGCTTACAGTGAAACGATTGATTGTCTTATTATTCAGTTTGGCCTTAATCATCCCGGCCGCGGGTTTATCGGCCCAACCGCCCGAAAAGAAGTTCGGCCCAGGCAGGCCCGGTTTTGGGCCCCCGACCAAGCCTTGGACCAAACCCCAGCCGGGCAAGTGGACAAACGGTTCCCACCATTACAAAAAATGCCCCAAGGGCAAAAAATGTTGGCCGAGAAATAAGTTCCGCGGCTGGGGTTACCGTATTAACTGGGGTCCTACTTATGGGTTAATCTCCAAGGGGAGCGTCGCTTACGGACCCTTTTACGGCTATCAGGGCGGCCTGGATTATTCTAACCTCAAGTACGTAAACGTTACCCAGATGCAGGGAAACGACGGCGGAACCGATTACCGGCTAAGGCTTTATTACGACAGGCTCGATTCCAAAAATTTCTCCAAGGTCCTGGACGATTTGTCTACGGGGGTTTTGGGTAGCTTAATTTCCTGGCCCCAAAAACCCATGCTGGTGGCCCATTCGGCGGCCCTGGAAAAATTCTTTATCTACCTTGACCAAAAAATTACCGTTCGGTTAAGCGACGCGCCCGATATTTCCCAATCGAGGAAGCTAGCCGAGGCCCACAGGATCGTGAAAGAAAGCCTGGCCGCCCTGGTCGATAGCGTCAGCGTCAATGGGGGCGAATACGTGGTCCGCTTCAAGATGAGTAACGGCAGGCGCTCCCCCTGGGTGGCCGTGCCCGTGGTTTACGGGGTGGTTGGCCCGGCCCCAAATGCCCTAACCTCGGCCGCCCTAAACACGCTTCCTGACTGGTCCATTGGGAGCTATCCGTCCCTAAACGGCGGCTTTGTCTCCCCGGGGCCTTTTGAACGGGCCGGGCCCTTTTACTACGACGGGCCGGATTCCGGGGCCTCCCTGGAGCCCGCCAAGCTCGATTACAACCCGGCCAACCTTTACTGGAAAGATTAACGAAAAAACCCGGCTAGGAATTATCCCAGCCGGGTTTTTTTAATGGGTTTTTAGAAATTCAAGTCATTGGCCTTTGGCCAAAGGGGCTTTGATCAAAAACACGGCCGGCCTTTCCAAAAAAGTCAATTCCCCCGAATAGGGACTTAAAAGCGTCCTGGCCAAACTTAGTCCCAGTCCCGTCCCGCCTTGCCCCTTTCGCCCCGTATAGAAGGGCGCGAAGATCTTTTCCTCCTCGCCTTCATTTAAACCCGGCCCGTCGTCTTGGACTTTTATGGCCCCCATTTCCCCCAAAACGGAAAAACTGACCCGGGCCTCCCTGGCCCCGTTTTCCCGGGCGTTGTCTAGGAGGTTGACCAAAACCGTTTCCAAGACGTCGGGATCGATGGAAAGCGCTAAAGCGTCCATGGTTCCCGTAACCGAAACCTTAAAATCCGGATAAATGGCCGCTAGCCTATCGGCCAAAGCCCTGACCAATTCCCCGGCCTCGGTTTTTTCCTCCCCGGTCGGGGACAAGGCCTCGGCCCGGGCCAGGGCCAGTAAGCGCCCCACCAGCCTTTCAAGCCTTTCTAAGTCCAAGGTGATGTTTTCGGCAAACTTTCCCAAGGTGGCGGGATCCATGCTGGGCCCGTGCTCGCCGATTAGTTCCATCGAGCCCTTAATGGCGGCCAAGGGGGTTTTAAACTCATGGGAGACCCCGGCCGCGAAGGCCTTTAAATAGTCCGATCTTCTGGCCAAACGTTCGGTCATGTCGGAAACGTTTGACCTAAGCTCGGCCACTTCCTTAACCGCGAAAAAATCCCCTTTGGCCTTTCGCTTAACGGTTTGGCTGGGGTCCTCGGCGGCCATTTTGGCCTCCCTGGCTAGTTTCTTGACCGGGCCAACGATAAGAAGGGAAGCCGATAAACTAATGACCACCATCAAGGCCAAAACCGAGGCCCCGGCCCAAGCCAAATTGCGCCTCTCCTGGTATAAGGCCTTGGATAGTTGCCTGGGGGTCCTGGACAAATAAACCACCCCCACCAGCCTCCGGCCGTTAAAAACCGGGAAGGCCACGAAAACCCGATAGGGCGTGTCGCGGCTAACCGATGACAAGTCGGTCGAGCCGCTTACTTCCCTTTTCCTCAAAACGCTCGCGTAACTGCCCTCCAGGGCCTTGGCCACTTCCGGGTTTTTTTCAAGGGACAAACCGTGCCCCCGGCCCGGGCTAGCCATGAGGCCATGGAAATCAAGCAAAGCTATGGTGGAAAGGGTGGTTAAGGTCGCTTCCCTAATGACCGGGTTAAGTTTTTGAGCGGCCAGGGCGGCCACTTTATTAACGACCCTAGTGGAAGCGGAAAAGGAGATGGGATCTTTGTAAATGGGAGAACTTGAGCGGTTTAAAAGGGTGGGGACGATCCTAAGATCCGTTTCGGCCAAATTGTCCCCAAAGGGATTGTTCCAATGGTCCAGGCCGTAATCCGCTCCGCCCAATTCCGCGACCAGATCGCGAAACGTGGCCCCAACCAAGGCCGCCTGGGAGATAAGCTCGCTTTCCGTTTGCCCCACCAGTTCGTCTTCATATATTTCAAACAAATAAAGCCCGGAAATGGGGACGGCCAGAATGACCAGATTAACCAAAAGCAGAATCAGCCTTAAACTGGGATGCCCCTCGCCTTTAACCCTGCCCATGCCGCCCATCCTCCAAACTCGCCTTAAAAACCATTCCCCCCCGACGCTCTCCCTCGCCCCTCCGTCGAGCGGCGGGGCTCGCCGCTGGCCTCCGCGGCCCTTCGCCGACCTCCGCCAAACTCCGCGGCCGTGCCCAAAAACTTCCCGCCGTAACGCCCCCTCGCTTTGGCCTACTCGCCTTCGCCCACGGCCGGTCCAAGGATGGCTTCGATGAAGTCTTGGGCGTTAAAGGGTCTTAGATCTTCGAAGGATTCCCCGATGCCGATGTACTGGATGGGAAGTTTATACTCGTTTATTATCGAAACGATCACCCCGCCCTTGGAAGTCCCGTCAAGCTTGGTCACGATTAGAGAATCGATGTGAACCGACTCGTGAAAGATCTTGGCTTGGCTGGCGGCGTTTTGGCCCGTGTGGGCGTCCAAAACCAAGATCGTTTCATGGGGAGCCCCGGGCAAGGCCTTGTCAGCCACCCTTTTGATTTTTTTTAGCTCGTCCATCAAATTGACCTTGGTGTGAAGCCTTCCGGCCGTGTCGATGATGACGACGTCAACGTCCCTAGCCTGGGCGGCGGACAAAGCGTCAAAGACCACGGCCGAAGGATCCGCCCCGGTGGGCTGGGAGACGATTTCCACGCCCAGCCTTTTGGCCCAAACGATTAACTGCTCCACCGCCGCCGCCCTAAAGGTGTCCCCGGCGGCCAACAAAACTTTTTTGCCGCGCTTTTGATAGATGCGGGCCAGTTTCGCGATGGTGGTGGTTTTGCCCACCCCGTTAACCCCGACCACCATTTGGACAAAGGGTTTGGCGTCTTTTTCAACCGGCGCCGGGACGTTGACCATCTCCAGAATCCTCTTTCTGATGGCTAGCTTTAAGGCGTCCACGTCTTTGAGTTCTTTTTTAGCCACCTGGCCCCGGATTTTATACAAAATATCGTTGGTGGTGGTAATCCCCAAATCCGAGGTAATCAAAATTTCCTCAAGTTCGTCCAAAACGTCATCGTCGATGGTTCTGACCGCCGACAAAGCCCTTTCCAACCGCCCGGCCAAGGCGTCCCTGGTCGAGGAAAGCCTTTTTTTAAGCCTCCCGAACCAACCCACCTTGGGTTCGGCCTCTTCCTCCAAAACTTCTTTTTCAATGGCTTCCGGCCCAACGATTCCCGTTTCGGCTTCCCCAAAACCCTCCGTGGCCCCCTCGTGGCCCCCCTCGGGGACCCTCTCGGGCGCCCCATCCGCGGCCAAATCGGCCTCGGCTACCGGGGGTTTTTCGCCTTCCCCAATAACCGCCTCGCCCTCGTCGGAAGCGAACTTGCGTTTGAAACGGCCAAACCAACCAACCTTGGCTTCCGTCTCCTGGCCCGCCCCGGCGCCCTCCGTTTCGGCGGCCAAATCTTCCTGGCTAGGGAGCTGGGCTAGCGCGTCGGCGCTTGGCTTAATAATTTCCGGGATCGATGGGATCTCGGCTATTGGCGCGCTAACCTGCGAAGCCGCGGGGATCTCGGCCACGGGCTCGGTAATTTCCGGCACCGCGGGGATCTCGGCTACGGGCTGCGTAACTTCTGGGGCCTCCGCGATCTCGGCTATTGGCTCGCTAATTTCCGGTGTCGCGGCGATCTCGGCGATGGGTTCCGTAACTTCTGGGGCCGCGGGGATCTCGGCCGCGGGCTCCGTAATTTCCGGGATCGATGGGATCTCGGCTACGGGCTCCGTAATTTCCGGCACTGGGGGGATCTCGGCCACGGGCTCGGGAATTGGCGAGGCCGCCTCGATCTC
>JAITLH010000073.1 GCA_031277995.1 Deltaproteobacteria bacterium | reverse complement strand
TTTGACTAAAGGTCAAGTTGGTATTTACTTTCTCTAACCAGGGGTTCCTAGGCTTGGGTTAGGGGTTGACTAAAAGTCAAGTTGATATTTACTCTAGGTTAGCCGTAAGCTTGGGGCTTTGACTAAAGTTCATGTTGGTATTTACTTTCTCTTGCCAGGGGTTCCCAGGCTTGGGTTAGGGTGCGACTAAAAGTCAAGTTGATATTTACTCTTAGCTTGCCTTAAGCTTGGGGCTTTGAGTAAAGGTCAAGTTGGTATTTACTTTCTCTAGCCAGGGGCTTCGAGGCCTGGGTTAGGCCTTGACTAAAAGTCATTTTGATATTTACTCTTAGCTGGCCTTAAGCTTGGGGCCTTGACTAAAGGTCAAGTTGGAATTTACTTTCTTTAGCCAGGGGTTCCCAGGTCTGGGTTAGCGTGTGACTAAAAGTCAAGTTGATATTTACTCTTAGCTAGCCTTAAGCTTGTAGCTTTGACTAAAGGTCAAAAAGATATTTACTAAGGCCAAGGCCTTTAGCTAGAGCCCTTGAGTAACAATCAAAAAGATATTTACTCGTGGCCAAGGCTTTAAGATTCTATATTTTATGAGACTTTATGGTATATTAGACATATGATTGATTCTAGTAAACTAAAACGGGAAGACGTTCCCGAGGTTATTTCGACGGACCAAAAGAAAGTCGAGGGGCAGGATTTTGGGGCCAATGGGGATGGTTTGTCTGAAAACGGCGGGGCTGGTTTGGCGGCTGGGGGCTTGGGGAGGTCTGATGAGGGAAAAGGCAACGGGCCCGCGAATGGGCCTGAGACGGCCGTAGAGGGCTTGTCGGGGGAGGCAGGGATAAATGGTCGATTTGGTGAGGGGAAGGCCTCTACGGGCCCATTAGACCCGTTTACGGGGGAGTTTCGAGAGGGTCAGAGGTCCGGGGATCAGGGCGAGGCGGTTGGCGAAAACGGAAAGGGGAGAGAAAAGTTTGGGGCGGGGTTAAGCTATTTAGGGGTCAAGGAGGTCAAGGAAGAAGGGGAGGTTGTTGAGAAAGAAGAAAAGACTTCCAAGCAGTTTCAGTTGGCCAAGTATTTCGCCTCGGTGGGGGTCATAATCATCTTTTTCACCTGCTTGGTTTTGGCCGCCATGATGAGCGATCGGGCCGAGAAGATTATCTATGAGCGGGTTTTAGACGATACCATCATGATCATGGATAACGTCAATATCCAGATGTTCAATAACTTTTTGCTGCCCATTTATCGGGAGCGGGGGGAAGCCAAGCTAAGCCAGGCCGAGCCCTATAGGTTAATAAACTCGGTCATAAAAAATACCATCCATGGCTTTGACATCAGTAAAGTCGCCTTGTATGACGCTAGGGTGGGCATGATGGTTTATTCGACCGAATCCAACGTGCCCATCGTGACGTATAAAATGGAGCCCGAGACCAACCAGATGGTGGCCGTTGGCAACAAGGCCGACCCGATGGAGCTTTATTTAGAAGCCATTGAAATTTATAACAAAAAGAAAGAGGAGGCCGAAAAAGACCCTTCCCTCTGGATTCGCCCCAACTATCAGCAGGAACCCGGATCGCCCTCAAGGGCCCTTTACGTAAATTACCTTAAGGAACGGACCGTGGTGGTTAAGCAAGAAGGGGGCTATCTTTTTGGGACGTTTTTCCCCACGGGGCAGTTTAGCATCCGTTGCTTTAAGGCCATGGAGGATTACTATACCCACAACATTTCGGGCATTTTGGAAGTCACGAGGGATCTGACCTCGGAATATAAAGAGATTGCCAGGATGCACTTTATGGCCCTGGTCGTGGCCATCGCCTCAAGTTTGTTTTTAACGGCCATATTGTGGATGCTGGTGGCCCGGGGGGAATCGATCATAAACCAAAAGAACGCCGAAAAGGCCGCCCTGGATGAAAGGTTAAACCAAGCCGAGAGGTTGGCTAACCTAGGGAAGATGGTTGAGACGGTTAGCCATGAAATCAGAAACCCCCTAGGTATCATCAGATCCTCGGCCGACTTTCTGGCCGGGGGGCTAAAGGATCGACCAAGCCAAAAGAAGATCGCCGGGGCCATAGTCGACGAATCGGAGAGGCTGTGGCGGATATTGACCGACTTTTTGGACTTCGCCCGGCCCATGAAACCGGTCTTGTCGGCCGTGGTGGTTGAAGACATCCTCGAAGAAATTTTGGTTTTGTTGGAAGCCGACATGTCCCGGGCCGGGGTGGAATTGTTGGTTAAGCTACGATCCGATCCCGGACCCATTTTGGCCGATCGGGATCAGCTCCATAGGGCCTTTTTAAACCTCTTGGTTAACGCCATCCAGGCCATGCCCGAAGGGGGCTTACTGACGGTTGGCACCTCCGTTCGCATGGCCGGGGATTTAAAAGGCCAGCTTATCGTGAATATCCGGGATACCGGACCGGGCCTTTCGGCCGACGCGGCCACCCATTTGTTTAGGCCCTTTCACACGACCAAGACCAAAGGCACCGGTTTGGGCTTGGTATTGGTAAGAAACGTGATTGAAAGTCATCTGGGCCGCCTGATGCTGGAAAACGTCAAGGGCGGCGAAGACGACCATGGGCTCATGGTCACGGTTAGCTTACCCTTAAGGCCAGCCAGCGAACTGGATCAAAGCGAACTGGGCGACGCGGGCGACTCGGGTGACTCGGGCGACGGGGTCGAGCCGAGCGAAGATAGCTACGCCAGCGAAGCCAGCGATGCGGGCGATGTGGGCGCGGCCGGCGAGGCTGACAGCGAAGACAAAGAGCGGCAAACGATTGGGGAAAACGGGGCAGAAGCGGTAAGGCCGGTCAAAGAAAAGATTGGCTAAAAAAAGGGAAAAGAAAGAAGAAGAAAGAACGGGTTTTTATTTTGTTTAAATTTTTATCGGGACCTTGGTTAGAGGGAACCAAAGCCGGAGGGCATGAATGACCGCCACCATCCTCGTGGTTGACGACGAACCCAATTATCGATTGATCTTAGGCCAACTCTTGCAATCCGAAGGTTACAACGTGATTGAGGCCGGGAGCGGAAGGGAGGCGCTGGATCTGTTTAGGGAAAGTCCGGAGATGGATTTGGTCATGACCGATATCACCATGCCCGATGGGGACGGGATGGAGCTTTTAAGTAAGATTAAGCTTGAGAGAAACGAAGTGCCCGTGGTCATGTTGACGGCCCATAACGATACCAGGCTCGCCGTTGAGGCCATAAAAAAAGGCGCCTTTGACTATTTGACCAAGCCCTACCATAACGACGATTTACTTAGGTGCGCGGCCAAGGCCTTGGAATTATCAAGCTTGGCTAGGCAAAACAAGGTCCTTAAGGCGGAATTGTCCCAGCGCCATAGCTTTGGGAATTTGATTGGCAAATCCAAGCCCATGACCGAGCTTTACCAGCTAGTGGAAAAAGTCGCGCCCACAACGGCCAACGTTCTCATTACCGGGGAGAGCGGCACCGGAAAGGAAGTCGTGGCCAAGGCCATCCACCACAATAGTCCCAGGGCGGAAAAGCCTTTCGTGGCCGTGAATTGCTCGGCCCTATCGGAATCGTTACTGGTAAGCGAACTATTTGGCTACGAGAAAGGGGCCTATACCGGGGCCGGGCAAGGACGGGCCGGTCGGTTTGAATTGGCCAACCATGGGACGCTTTTTTTGGACGAGATTGGGGAAATGGGTTCCTCAACGCAAGTTACTTTGCTTCGGGTTTTGCAAGAACGGACCTTGGAACGGGTCGGGGGCGGGGGCAATTTAATCCAGCTAAACGTTAGGCTGATTACGGCCACCAATAGGGACCTAAAGGCCGAGGTCGAGGCCAAACGCTTTAGGGAAGATCTGTTTTTTAGGCTAAACGTCGTTCACATAAAAATGCCGCCCCTTAGGGATAGAATGGATGACGTCCCGCTTTTGGTGGAACATTTTTTGGACAAATTCGGTCGGGAAAGAGCCGTAAGGCCCACGGTAAATTCCGAGACCATGCGTTTACTGTACGCCTATAAATGGCCGGGAAACGTCAGGGAACTGGAAAACGTTATCGAGCGGGGCTTGGTTTTGTGTACCGGGAGCGAGATCCTGCCCTCGGATTTGCCCGAGGAGATTAGGAAACCGGCCGCGGTTTGGGCCTCGCGGCCAAGCGTAACGGGTTCGGCGGGCGCGGCTCCCATGGGGGAAACGGCTGGGCCCTTTGGCGGTGAAAGTAGCCTGGAAGGCCAGGGTAATTTTTCGGAAAAAAGCCCGGCTGGTTTACCCGCCTGGGACAAAGCCCCGGGCCAAGCTGGCCCAGGCCCCAAGGCCCCGGACGCTAATAACCTCTCCGGAGCGGATTTCAATTCCAGGGTCATAGCCTTACTTCCAGGTAAGGTCAGCTTAACCGACGCCGTTTCCGCCCTTGAGGAAGCCATGATCCGTAAGGCCATGGTCCTGGGTAACGGGGTCCAAAGCAGGGCGGCCGATTTACTGGGCCTTAGGCGAAACGTTTTTAAATACAAGTGGGATAAGTACGTCGATCTGCCCCCGACCGACCTTTCCGAGATCCTGGCCCCGGTCGCGCCCGAGGGCGGCGATCTGGTTTCCATCTTGGCCGAGTTTGAGGAAGAGTTACTAAGAAAGGCTTTGATTGAGGCCAAAGGGGTTCCCAATCGCGCCGCCGACCTCCTGGGCCTTAAACGAAACGTAATGCCCTATAAGCTAAAAAAATACCCAGGGCTTACCGCCTTTGAATCCGAGTAAAGCCCGAGTAAAGGCCCCAGTAAAGACAGGCCGCGTCAAGATCAAGTAAGACCCAAGGCAAAGCCCATTGTAAGGCCCAAGGTAAGGCCCATGTAAAGGCGGCCAAGGCCAAGGCCAAGGCGTCAAAAGTAAGTAAAGCCCGGGTAAAGCGCTAGCCAAGCCCATGCCATTGGGGTCGATACGTGTTATCATGGAAAGGTCCCCTGGGGTCAACCTCCAAAGATCGCGAATCCGGCCGGGGGATTTTTGGGGGCGGGGGTTTTTGAAGGGAAACGAAAGGGCTTTTGGGCCATGGCTAAAAAAATCAGTCGCCCCGGTCGAGGGCTAATTGAATTTTTTAAAGAGCTAAAAAAAGAAAAATCAAGCTAAAGACAGTTTATTGTTGGTCGATCTCGATTTGGCGTTTCGGGATTTTCCGGTAACAAAATTAGTTTAGTGGGGGGAGACAAGGATAATGCGCGATTGCATGGACGTTGACAAAGTCGTGGCCAGGTTAAGGCGGATTGAAGGCCAGGTCCGGGGCCTTATTGGCATGGTCCAAAAGGACATACCTTGCGAGGATATCTTGGTTCAGATATCCGCGGCCAAGGCGGCTTTGCACAAAACGGGGCAGACCATCTTGGAAGGCCATTTGGGTAACTGCGTTTTGGCGGGCATCGCCAGCGGGGAAGCCGACAAGACCCTTAAAAAATTAGCCAGGGCCATTGAGCAATTTTCCAGAATGACCTAATTTAGATATTCTTTTGGTAGGTATTTTATAAACCAAGATCGCCTAAGTAATGATTTCCATCATTACTTAGGCGATCTTTTTTTTGTCTAAAGTAAAAGAGAAAGCAAGATTTGTCAAAGTTGGCTGGCCAAATTTGGCTGGCCAAGTTAGCTGGCTAAGTTAACTGGCCAAGTAAGACTGGCCAAATGAACCCCGTCTTAGTCGCTGGCCGCTTTGGCCTTGACCCCTTGACCAAATGGTTAAGGGGTCTAAAGCGCGTGGGCGCCTTGGCCCTGGGCAAGCGGGGGATTGGTTTTGTCTTTGAGTCCCAAAAGGCGGGCGGAATTAAAGACTATCAAAAACGCCCCGGCGTTGTGGGCCAAGGCCCCGATGACCGGACCCATTAGGCCCATGGCCGCGAGGATGACCGTAATGAGGTTTAAAAGCATGGACAAAAGGATATTGAACTTGATGGTCGAGTCGGTTTTTTTGGCTAACCTCAGAAGATGGGGAATGCGGTTTAAGTCGTCCTTAACCAAGACCCCGTCGGCGGCGTCAACGGCCATGCCGCTACCTACTCCGCCCATGGCTAAGCTTACGTAAGCGCTCTTAAGGGCCGGGGCGTCGTTTAGGCCGTCACCGACCATGAGGGTATTGCCCCAGCGGGGGGATCGCAATTCTTCTTTTAGGATATTGACCTTGTCTTCGGGAAGAAGTTCGCTTCTGACCTCATTGATGCCGGATTCCTTGGCTACCCTGGCCGCGGCGTTGACGTGATCCCCGGTTAGGAGGATGGTTTTTACCCCCTCGGCCTCGATTTGTTGGACCGTGGATCGGGCGTTGGCCCTAAGGGTATCGGATAAGGCGACAAAGCCGACCGGCTCTCCGTCAAGACCGGTGAAGATAACGGCTCGGCCTTCTTTTTGTTCGTTTTGGGCCGCCTCCAGAACTTCCTGGGGCAAGGCCAAAGACTCTTCTTCCATGAGCTTAAGGTTACCCTCGACTATGTCGTGACCGTTGGCCTTGACCTTGACGCCCCGGCCGGGAATCAAGCTAAATTCTTCGATGTCGTTTAAGGGAGCGCCCAGTTTTTTGGCGTAACGGATAACGGCTTTGGCCAAGGGGTGTTCGGATCGCCTCTCGGCCGTGGCCGCCCAGGATAAAAGCTCGTTTTCGGAGATCCGGCCAAAGGGTTTTACGGCCGTGACCTCGGGTTGGCCGTTGGTTAGGGTGCCGGTCTTGTCAAAGGCCACGACTTTGACCTTGGCCAAGCGCTCCAAGGCGTCCCCTGAAGAGATCAAAACCCCAAGGTTACTGGCGTTCCCGATCCCGGCCATGATGGCCGTTGGGGTGGAAAGAACCAAGGCGCAAGGGCAAAAGACGACCAAGATGGTGACGGCCCTTATAAACTCACCCGTCGCTCCCCAGGTGATTAAGGCCGTGCCTAAGGCCAGGGCCACGATCCAGGTGGCCCAGCGATCCATGGTCCTGACGATGGGGGTTTTTTCGGCCCCGGCCGATTCGACCAAGCGGATCATTTTTTGGAGGGAACTGTCCTGGCCAACCTTGGTGGCCTTAAAGTCAATGGAGCCAAGCTGGTTAACCGTGCCGCTAAAAATTTCGTCCCCCACGCCCTTATCCACCGGCAAGGACTCCCCGGTCATAAGGGATTGATCCACGGCCGTTTGGCCAAAGGAGATGGTTCCGTCAACGGGGATAATCTCGCCGGGGAGAACCCTAACCAGGTCGCCTACCCTAACTTCCTCGGCCGGGACGATTTCTTCTTTTTCGCTTTCCGCCAAAAGCCCAGCGCCTTGGCCATGCCCGGCGCTGTCAGTAAGATCGGCGCTAACGCTAAGCCCTTGGCTGAAGCTAAGTTCGGCGCCTTTATTAGGTTCGTCTAGGCCGGTTGTCGCGGCCGGGGTTTCCTTAACCTGGGCGGGCCTTATGACCCTGGCTACGTTAGGGGTTAGGCTAATAAGTTTTTCGATGCCTTCCCTGGCCTTTCTAAGGGTTCTTTCCTCAAGCGTTGAGCCAAGGGACATGATGAAGGCCACTTCCCCGGCGGCGAAATACTCCCCGATGAAAATGGCGGCGATTAAGGCTAGGCCCACCAAAACGTCGGCGGTGACGTCAAAGTCTTTTACCAAACCTTCAAAGGCGCCTTTGATAATGGGCCAGCCGCATAAAACTATGGCTATCCAGGCCGGGTCAAACCAA
>JAITLH010000175.1 GCA_031277995.1 Deltaproteobacteria bacterium | reverse complement strand
CGGAAAAATAGGCCAACGACGCGCCGCGAATTGTCCTGACGCGTCCGGACAATCCACAATCCAAAACATTTAAAAAACGTGCTATTGGCTAATGCAAAATAACGTTCCGCTTTTAATGGATCTTACTGGGCAAAGAAAAAGCCCGAAAGCCTTTAAACAAAGGCTTTCGGGCCGTATAAGATGGCGCTGGTTTTTGATTTGGTGGAGGCGGCGGCTACCGAATTATGAGTTAAGATAATAATTTTATTATAAAAATTTTCTATCATCTGAATAGATACCATCAGAAATACCATCAAAAAAAATTCCTTCCCAATTTAGGTTTTTCCCGTTCTACCCGATTGTCACCGTTTCGTCTAGATCCAGCCGCGGGGCTTAACCCCAGCGGATGGATCTTTAGCTTTTCACTCTCAACTCGCCCACCAAGACCGGTGTTACGTTTGCTAAGGGTAAAAGCGTTCGCGTTTGCCATCAGCCGGCTTCTATCTAGAACCATGACGCGATCGACTCGCCTAATGGTTGAAAGGCGGTGGGCGATGACCACCCAGGTCCGACCTTGAAGGTGGTCATCATGGCCTCTCCTCGCATTCCGCCATCCATTTCGCCATCCATTCCGCCCGCCATCATTGGTTTAAGGTCCGATGTTTAAGGTTCGATGAGCGAGACCGACTGGTCAATCGTGATTCGTCATTTATTAGGTTTAAAAAATTCCATTGCTTTCTGTAATCGATTGAGCGTATATCTATTTGGATAAGCATTTGTTGATGAACAATTCGCGATTAACTCTAAATATCTTTTATAAACAAGATCTGGATTCTGTTTATACATTTTTGGTATTTTATCATTAAATATAAATTCACTAAATGATTCAATAGATGTTTTTTTATTAAGACGACTTTTGATAATTTTTCTCTGAATAAAAGTGATGATTAAGGAGAATATAATGCCGATTGCTAATACAAATACAATTTGAAATACAATAAATCCCCATCCTAGAGATGTATTGATTTTTATTCCGCTATTAGCAGCTTTAGGGAAAAATAGTAATGCTAAAGTTAAATAAAAAATAAAGAATTTAAACATAAAAACTCCTTAACTGTAGACCAATATTAATCTCAATATTGGTCAAAGATTGGTACATCCCAGTAGGGACATAGATTATTTCAAGTTTTCCTGTTTGCTAGGCTACGCCTAGCTCCTTTAGCATATATAGGGTGCCGGCTATCGCGCCATAGAGAACCACAAAGCCGGCGGGCGCCGCAGCAAGGAGGCCCGCGATGAGGCCGATCGGGAGATAACGAGAGAAAAGAAAAACCAGTGAGATGAATTTCAATAAAATAGAGTTTGAGTAAGGGCAGTCACAAGGATCGGCCGTAGGCCGCGTCGACTTTTGCGTTCTATTTAAAAATTACTCAAAGCCATGACGAATCCCGCGATACCGCCTATCGTCGCCGCGATACCGCCCGCCAACCCGGAATCGAACAGACTCATCCCGATGGCGTATCCCATGAAAGCCCCTAAAATCCCTCCAACGAGGCCAAATACAACCATGAAAACCGTACGGAACATCGACGTTATATCGCCGATGACTGCTTCGCCGTATGTCTTTTTATTCAAAATGGACAATGTACGCGATAACGCCACCGAAAAAATCAGTATCCCAATGGATATCGCGATGGATTTGGCGTCATAGATCATTTCTAGTTTTCCTGTTTCCCAAGATACGCCAAGATCCTTTAGAGTATAAATGGCGCAGGCTATGCCGCCATAGAGAACCACATATTTTCCGACGTGCAGAACAAAGGCCGGGAAATATTGAGACAGGGTGGAGTCTTTTTCTGACATTTTTCCTCGTTCATAACAAATCGCTCAGCCGACGCGGGCCGGATTTTTTGACCAAACCTACTAAAGCGCCCAGAAAGTGAACCTTTCACGTTTCCGGAAAGGTCGCGGCTCGGGAAGAGGGCCGACCTCTTATGATATTATCCGGTCGCGGCTCATTTTTTTCGGCGTCCGGTTTGTTTGCCCCGGCCCGGGGCTAGCGAAAGGACGCCCGCGCTAAGGCCAAGGAGTCAAGGGGAGAGAAGAAAAACCTAAGGAGAGGAATTTTTGGCCATAAAGTTTGAGTAAGGGATATAAAAGATCAGCCGTAGGCTAGGCGGGCTTACCAGGCCACTGGCCCCGATTGCATCCTCTGCCCTCTCCTCTAGGGAGAGAGCAAGCCGCAAACCGTTGTCCATATCCTGGTGGTCTGACGGGGAGGTGCCGCGGCTGGCGGAACGGGCGGCCTTGTCGCTAAATTCACAATTGCCGCCGCGTAACACGCGGTGCGTGCCTGAGGACGGTCCCGTGGGATCGCTAACCGGAGAGTAGGAGTAATACCGTTCCCCCCACCAGTCCTGCACCCACTCAGAGACATTGCCATGCATGTCATTTAGACCCCAGCCATTGGGTTTCAGCTGACCCACGGGATGCGGCTTCTTCCCGGAATTTTTCCCATACCACGCGTAAAGGCCAAGGTCGTCCGCCTCTTCGCCAAACGAATAGGTAGTGTTACTCCCGGCCCTGGCGGCGTACTCCCATTGCGCCTCCGTGGGCAGACGATACCGGTTGTGTCCTTCCATGGCGTTTAGACGCTTGATGAACTCCTGGGCGTCAAGCCACGATACTTTCTCCACCGGATTGTTCAGGTCCTTAAATTTACTGGGATTGCTCCCCATTACCGCCGTCCACTGCGCCTGCGTCACCTCATATTTACCAAGGTAAAAAGGCTTGGCGATCGTCACCCGGTGCGGCGGAGTTTCGTCATCATAGGCATCTTCAAAATTCTTGTCCGCCCCCATTGTAAACGAGCCCGAGGGGATAAGAATAAACTCCATCCCAATAGTGTTGGTGTAGGTCTTTTCGGCGGCCAGGACGGTAATCGCGCCGCCGAACAGAAACGCCGATAAAACGCAAAGGCGGATAAAAGCCAAACGCATAACGGAAAATCCTCCCGTGGCTGGTTAAGATTATTCACTGCGCCCTTTAGCGCGCCGGCGTAGCGCTCGCTCCTTTTAAAACGAAATCCACGCGGGCGTTGCCGTCTCTGGGAATCGAGCGCCTACAGATACCGTAGCCGTTGACGAATACTTCCACGCTCTCCCCGCAAACGCCGCTTCCCAAATCCATATTGTAATAGCCGTCGCGGGGCCAGGTTTCCTTGTTGCCCCAACTGGAGCGCACCCTGGCCGTGTCATCCACTACTGGAGCGCACCCTGGCCGTGTCATCCACTTTGGAGCCGTCCGTGCGGGTGGCCTTGCCTTCAATGCCTCAGGCGAATGAAAAGGAAACTGAAATCAAGAGAAATCCGACCAAAGAAATCAACAACAAAGCCTTCCTCATGATGTTACTCCTCGCGTGAGGTTTAGGTAAACATGCTTTCCACAAAAAGTATTTTAGGGGATTGTAGGGTCCTTGCCGATGTTTGATCGAGACTAACTTACTCATTTGTTTTTTAGGCTTAGGCCACAAAACAGAAGAACCAAGGCCAAAGTTAACTACCACCAGCTAAAGCTGGTGGTCTGAAGGCTTATTAGGCGGCTAAAGCCGCGCGCCTACTTTATTCTATTTTAAAACGTATCAGAACCTTCATCGTGGTTTTGAGCCTAGATGTATTTTTGTATTATTTCATCCGTTACGTTCCCACTTGAACGGCGGAAGTAACCCCATGGCCACATATGACGAACCCAATATTGCTTTCGCAAGCTTTGAAATTTCATCATCAATTTGGGGAAGTCGTCCTCAAAGCGGCTAAATGAGTAACGTCGGATATTGGACGTTCGTCGGTTCTCATGCTGGGGAACAGATAACGCTTTTGTCCTGTATAGTAACTGAGCTTGGTAATCGAGTCAACCGCTTGTCTGGCCAACGGAACGATATGGATCTGCTTCATTTTCATCTTTTCCGCTGGTATCCTCCACTCGGCTTTCTCTAGGTCAATTTCGGACCATTCAGCGTAACGAAGTTCTCCAGGTCAGACAAACGCGTAAGATGGGATTTGAAGCGCCGATTTAACGATAAAATTCCCTCCGTAAACGTCTATAGCCTCAACAAACCACCGACGTCCTCAGGAGCGGTCAAGCTGGCCATGTGACCGTGCGCCGCTGGTCTCAGAGCGCCTTTCAAATCAGCTGAAATGTCATGCGAAATCCTCCCCGTGGCAATGGGGTACCTGGAAATCTGACCGCGATATCGTAGGTACCTGTGAGCCGGTTCAAAAGCGTCTCCGGTTTCAACTTTTCTAAGAACTTCTAAAGTTCTGGTGCGTTGATCGCGCTTATCGGTCTGTCAGCCAAAAAAGGCGACGGCTCCTTATCGACCTTGCCCCAAATCCGGCTGGAGTATGACTCTTTCTTGCCAACCTTCTCGAGCCCGAACCACTCTCTGGCCGCGGTCTCAAAAGAATTCTCCGCCTCGGCCTTATCGGCGTTTTTAAGAATTTTCTTATGGGTGGATGGGTTAATGCCAGAACCCAAAAGGCGCTTGGCATCGACGAGTTGGTCTCTGGCTTGTTTAAGACTGACCAACGGATAAGTCCCAAAGGTTATCGTGAAATGGGTACCCTGAAATCCGTGGCTGAACCTCCATGATTTCAAACCAGATGGAGCGATGTACGGATAAAGACCAGCCGCGTACTTTTTTGGCTTTTATCAAAAGGCCTGAGATATTTTACGGTTATATCCGTCAATGACATGATGGTATCACCTCTTCAAAACGGCTCGGTACCATCAAAATTACCATCAAAAATGTTGGCTGTCAAAGGATTTCACTGGATCTCCTTAAACAAAAAAAGTCCGAAAGCCTTGTTTTTAAAGGACTTTCGGACTTTGTTGGCTGAAATTGGATTATGAATTGGTGGAGGCGGCGGGAATTGAACCCGCGTCCGAAGATCTTCAAACAAAGCTTCTACAGGTTTAGTTTACCGTTTGAATTTTCGCCTCTTGGACGCCGATAAACGGGCTTCGTTGAGGCTATCGAACCAAGTTATCTCGTCAACCGAGTCGGTTTGAAACCTCGGATTGACCAGCCCATTTAATTATGCCCTCGCCGGACCGCGGGCCGCGTTCCAACGAAGACACTGGCTATGCAGCCAGAGCGTACTCGAAAGAGTCTGCTTTTGGTTTTAGTCCCTATGGATTAACGAGTCATTGGGATGCTCGACCTGCCACTATGCCCTCAACTATCCCCGTCGAACCCAAATCGCCCCCGGGTATAATCTTAAACATCAAGCCTTAACATATTATCACAAGATTCCAAAAAAGCCAGTAATTTTTTTGATTTTTTGATTGTCCACTGGCCCAGGGGACCCTGGGCCAGGAGGTTAAGGGTTATTTGATGGGTTGGTTCTCGCCTTTTTCTAAAATTTGCCCTTAGGCCACGTTGAGGGCCGAGGGTTCCATGGTTAAGTGGGCGGAATCCCCGGTGGGGATTATCTTGGTGTTAAGCTGCTTTAGAGACCGATATTTAAGGGCGGCCGTCCAGGCGGCCGTGGTCTTGTCGGCCTCCAGGGTGGGCATATAGGCCTCGGACTCAAAAAAGCCCTCCGGGACGGTCAGGGCCCGCTCCAGGACCTCGTCCATGGTCGAAACCGGCACGATCTCCAGACCCGCGGTGACCGAGCCACTAAGCTGTTCCACCTCGGCCAGGTTACCCTCGGGTATCAAAACCGTGGTGATTCCGGCCCTTTTGGCGGCCAGTAGCTTTTCTTTAACCCCGCCTATGGGTAAGACTAGGCCCCTTAGGGTGATTTCCCCGGTCATGGCCACGTCCGGCCTTACCTTTTGGCCGGAAATAAGGGAAACGATGGCCGTGGCTAAGGAAACCCCGGCCGAGGGCCCGTCTTTGGGGATGGCCCCATGGGGCAGGTGGATGTGAACGTCGTTTTCCTTAAACCAGCCGTCGGCCAAAAACCAATCCCGGGCCCTGGAGCGAACGTGGCAGAGGGCGGCCTGGGCCGATTCCTTCATGACGTCCCCTAATTGGCCGGTTAGGGAGAGTTGCCCCTTGCCCGGCATGGCCACGGCCTCGATGAACATGATGTCGCCGCCGGCGGCCGTCCAGGCCAAACCGGTGACCACCCCGATCTGGGCGTTTTTCTCGCGTTTGTCTTCGGGCCGTTTGGTGGGCGGTCCCAAAACCGAGTTTATCTCAGTTAAGCTAATGGCCAGGGGTTTTACGAGCCCCTCGGCTTTGGCCATGGCCCGGCTTCTGGCCAGGGCCCCCAGTTTACGGCTAAGATCGCGGCACCCGGCTTCCCAGGTATAGCCGACGATGAGGTGCTGGATTTCACCCGATCCGATTAAGGCGTCGTCGGTAGTTAGGCCGTGGCGGATAAGTTCCTTGGGCCAAAGGTGCCTTTGGGCGATATTTATTTTTTCCTCGACCGCGTAACCGGTGAGTTCGATTATCTCCAGACGATCCCTTAAGGGGGCCGGGATGTTTTCGACCACGTTGGCCGTCAAGATAAACATGACGTTTGAAAGATCAAAGGGCAAATCGAGGTAATGGTCGGTAAAGGTGTCGTTTTGCTCGGGATCGAGTACCTCCAGTAGCGCCGAGGCCGGATCCCCGGCGTGGCTTTGGCCCATCTTGTCGATTTCGTCTAAGAGAAAAACGGGATTGTTGACCCCGATCTTTCTAAGCCCGGACATGATTTTTCCGGGGTTGGCCCCAACGTAGGTCCGGCGGTGACCCTTGATCTCGGCTTCGTCCCTAAGCCCGCCCAAGGACAGCCTATGAAACTCGCGACCCATGGCCTCGGCGATGGACCGGCCCAGGGAGGTTTTGCCCACGCCCGGAGGTCCGGTCAAACAGAGAATGGGGGCCTTTAAGTTATCGGTTAACTTATGGACGGCCAAAAACTCCAAGACCCGTTTTTTGACCTTTTCGAGACCGCGGTGCTCGCGATCCAAGATCTCCCTGGCCAGGGCCAGATCGATCTGGGAGTCGCTTTTACTGTGCCAAGGAAGCTCGATTAGCCACTCCAGGTAGTTTCTGATTTGCGAATACTCGGCGCTTTGGGGCGGGGTGAGCTTTAGCCTTTGGACGCTTCGATCGGCCTCGGTTTTGGCCGATTCCGGCAACTTGGCCGCGTCAAGGCGCTTAATGACGTCCGCTAGATCCGAGCCGTCCTCGCTTTCCCCCAGCTCTTCCTTAATGGCCTTTAGCTGCTCCCTCAGGTGCATCTCTTTGTGGCGGCTGGCCATGCTGTTTTCGATTCTGGCGCTTATGGCCCTTCCGGCCTTACGGCTGGCCACTTCCAAGGTGAGGTATTCGAGTAGTTTCCCGAAACGGGCCTTAAGGCTCTCGATCATGAGATACTCGGCCTTGAGGTGGGGTTTAACCGGTAGGGATGCCATGATTAGGTCGGCCAAAACGGCCGGCTGGCCTTCCAAGGCCCGGTTGATTTTAAAGACGTTGACCTGCGGCCCGGGGATAAGCATGACCGCCTCGGCGAAAAGGCGCTTGGCTTCCAAGATCAAGGGCTTAAGGCTCTCGTCGGGTTCCAGGGGTTCCTCGACGGGCGTGACGCTCACCATCAGGCCCTGGGAATCTATCTCCTCTAAGCTTATCCGGCCCAAGCCCAAAACGGTGACCTTTAGGGAGTCGGGGTCGGCTTCGGTTTCTTCCACGGTCATGACCCGGACGGCCACCCCTATGGGGTAAAAGTCCTCCTTGGTCATTTTCATGGGGTCAACGTTAAAGGTTTTTAAGGCAAAAAGCCCAAGAATCTGGTCTTGTTCGTTTTCGGTCAGGTAAGAGATGGTTCTCGGTTCTTCGATGCCGACGCTTGAAACCAGTCGGGGAAATGAATTGAGTTCCACCATGGGCAAAAGCCTAATGGTCTTTGGGATTTTGAATAATTCGTCTTCCGCGTTTGAGTCGTATTCCATATCGTGTTTCAAGGGTGGCAAGGAATATAAGATCTGATTATTGTTGTTTTCGTGCGACATAAACCATATCCTCTCTTTTGGGGGGGATGGCCGAGGGCACCGTCACCATATGTTTAGGATCCCTTCCTGGGATCCGGCTACCCAGCCCCTTATTAAATTCAAAATCAAACCCTTCGAGACGGGACTGGTTAAACGGGCCTTTGGAAATTTGGGCAGAAAAAAGCGCCCCAAGGGCGCTCGCGACTGACCTTTATCCAAAGGCGCCTTCGTCTCTGACAAGAATGTAATCATCGTTTTTAGTTTTTCAAGGGCATAAAAAAACATTATCTAGAATTTTGGCGGCATTTATAAATTTTCGCTGTAAATTTGTCACGTTATAAAACGTTTTGAAACTAAAAAAAATATCCCGAATTTGCCCGCCTTTACGTTTTGTCCCCCATTCACGCGCCTAAACCCCAAGCCCGGCCCTTTCAAACTCGCGAGTATTGTAACTAAAAAAAATTCTCCCCCTCCATCCACCGCTAAGTCAAGCAATCATTGACAAATTTCTACGCCCCACTCCCAATCCCCAAAATACCCCAAAACACGGCCAACCCTAAAATCCCCCTCAATAACCCCCTAATTATTTTAAAAAAATCCC
>JAITLH010000091.1 GCA_031277995.1 Deltaproteobacteria bacterium | reverse complement strand
TCTCACGTAGAACACTAAATCCAGCGCCGGCATAAATAGCCACACTTTTAATCAATTCTTCACTCGTATAAATAATTCTTTCTAAATCAAAGGTATTTTTTAAAGTTGTAAAAGTGACCCAAAAGACGCCCCCCCAAAGGGTTAAGCAAACCAAAGCCCCCAATCTTGGGGTAAAAAATCACCCCCAAGCTTCAAAAAACTTTACCAACCCGGGCTAAGGGGTCAACTTCCCCACCCCCCTCTGGGGCTAGCGAAGCCAGCTAAGCTAGCCAAGCTATTAAGGCCGGCAAAACTGGCAATATTCGCCGAAAGCGTTCAAAGCTTTCGGGGACATCGGGGCTAACGAGTTTATCCAGGCTAGCCAGGCTAGCGAATTTGGCCTAGCCATTGGCTTGGCCAAAAGCCCACCTTCTTTTTTTTCTTTGGAGCGAAATCAATGTCCGCCGCCTCTTATTTGGAACTTACCGGGCAGGGCCGGTCCTTGGGCCAGGCCCATGGGGAGCACTTTAGGGAGGCCATCAAGGGTTTCATCGAGACCTTCGCCGACTTAAACCTTAGTAACATCCCGGCCAAGATCACCAAGACCGATCTGGTCGATTTGTGCCTTAGAAACGTCCCTTATTTAAGCAGGTCCTCGCCGGAACTTTTTGAGGAAATGACCGGGATCGCCGAGGGGGCCAAGGTGCCCTTGTCCGAGATCGTGACCCTTAACTGCTTTTTGGAACTAAACGACGTGCGGGCGCCTTTGGTGACCAATAGGGTTATCTCGGAGAGGAACTGGGGCTGCACTTCGTTTAACCTAAAACCCCGGGCCACCTTGGAAAAAAAGCCCCTTTTGGGTCAGACCTATGACATGGAAAAGTATTTCGCCGACTACAACGTGGTTTTGAAAATCACCGGTCCCGACGGGCATAAAAAACTCGTCTACACCATGGCCGGTATTTTGGGCCTAAGCGGCCTTAACGATTACGGCCTGGCCTTGGTCATAAATAAGCTCGTTTCAACCGACAGCCAAGCCGGGGTCATTTATCCCCTATTGACCCGTAAGGCCCTGGATCAAAAAATCCTTGGCGACGCCTTTAGTTCCCTAAACTTCGCTCCCCGGGCCTCGGGCATGTGCTATCAGCTCTCCTCGGCCGACGGCTTGGCCTTTTGCCTAGAAACCACGGCCAGGCGACATGCCATAATCGATTTTCGGTACGCCCAGGCCCACGCCAATCACTACCTCGACCCCAGCCTAAGGCCCCTTGAGGCCGATTGGCTAACCCAAGGCGGATCCTACGTCCGCCAGCAAGTCGCCCAGGAGCGCTTGGATGACTTCCAAGGCCAGGTCACGCTCGATCATCTAAAAAGCCTTTGCCAAGATCACACCAACAAACCCCGCGGCGTTTGCGCCCACGCCTACGACACCGATCGCGACTTTGAATCCTTCGCCACCATCGCCGCCGTTATCTACGAACCCACGATGGGTATCATGCACTTTGCCGACTGCCACCCTTGCGAACAAACCTTTACCAGTTTCTCGCTAAACTGACCAAACAATCCCCCCTGCCCGAAAACGGCCCCCCCCAGAACGACGGCCCCAAACCAACCCCGCCGGAGGTCTTGACCGCGACACCCCCTGATAAAGCGCCTAAAAATGGGCCTCAAACTAGCCCCAAAACTGGGCCTCAAATTGGCCCTGAAACGCTACCCAATATTGGCCACCAAACTGGGCCCCTAGCTCACTCCCAAAGCGATCCCCTAGCCGGGCCCCAAAACGTCCCCTCGGATATGGGCGTTGGGGCGACCAGGGGTCCCATCAAAACATCGCCGCCAATGGGTCTAGAAAGCCCTGAGTCGAGCGCAAACGAAAAAAAGGTACGTTACCACCCTGAGCCGCCAGGGGAGGCCTTAGGGAGCCTTAAAACGGATTCCCCGGATTCCAAGCCTTCTTCGCCAAAAACCCCCAAGCCAGGTGCTGGGAGCGACGACGGGGACGGCCAGGAAGGTCAAGAAGAAGGCCTCTCGTTTTTGGATCACCTGGCCGAGTTAAGGCGAAGGCTAATCGCCTGTCTCATCGCCGTGGGCCTTTTGACCCTGGGCTGTTGGAACTTTGCCGGTCCCATACTAGATTTAATCATGAGACCGGTCCTAAAGCTCTTACCCAATGACAGCGCCCTGGTTTATACGGGACTACCCGACGCCTTTTCGGTGACCTTCAAGGTGAGCTTATGGGCCGGGGCCATCCTGGCCGCCCCCTTTTGCTTTTTTCAGCTATGGGCCTTCGTCGCCCCGGGCCTAAGATCCGATGAAAAGGCCAAGGTTCCGGGACTAACCATCCTGGCCACGGTACTTTTTTTGGCCGGGGTGGCCTTCGCCTACTTTTTGGCCTTCCCCATAACCTTCGGCTTTTTCTTAAAATTTTCCTCAAGTGTCATGAAACCCCTCCTAACCGTGGATCGTTACATGTCCTTGGTCATGAGTTTGGCCCTGGCCTTCGCCCTTTCTTTCCAGCTGCCCTTGGTCTTGACTTTCCTTTCTCGCCTAGGGATAGTCTCCCCGGCCTTTCTAAAAAAACAGCGCCCCTATGCCATAGTCCTAATTTTCATTCTGGCCGCCGTCCTAACCCCGCCCGATGTCATAAGCCAAATCATCTTGGCCGCCGCCTTAATGGCCCTTTACGAACTAAGCATCTTTTTGGTCCAAAGGGAAACCAAACTAAAAGAAAAGCCCAAGAAATTAACTAAATCTTCCTAAAAGCCCCCGAGCCGCCCGTGACTCACTCTCCCCGCCCCGCTCTGGGTCTGGGCTTTCCCGGCCAACGCTTGCGCTCCTCCATTCCTTTCCCCGGCCCCGGGTTTGGCCTTGCCCCTGGCCCGGGACAGAACTTAATCTCCCCCACTGCCCCAATCCGAGCTGGGCTTCCCCCGGCCCGGGAGAGAAAATGCTCTCGTCCCTTTTTTCGCCCACAAGATAAAGAAAGGGCCCTCCCCAAGAGCGTTTAGGCTCAAAGAGAGGACCCTTTTTAGCGATAAAGTTAGTTTAATGGCTAGGTAATCTTTGGCTACTTACAACGCTAGCCAGAAATTATCAGCTTAAAACCACTAACTTAGCTCAATTTACTTAATGGAATCCAATACCGCCTTGGCGCCGGCCTGGGCCACCTCGGTATC
>JAITLH010000057.1 GCA_031277995.1 Deltaproteobacteria bacterium | reverse complement strand
AAAATTTTTGTCGCGCCTGGTTTTTTTGAGCTAATATTTCTGGCATTTTGAGAATGAGGCTTAAAAGTCCCCACCCCATATGGGTTTTATAAGCTCACTTATTAACCCTAAAAAATCGTACCCAAAACCCCCATCGCCCGTGGGTATTTTGAACGATTATTTGTGGCCTTTGGAGATCTTAATCACAAAACACCCCATGGCTTACTGGTTTATGGGGCGAGAAAAATTGAACTAAAAAAATCCTTAAGCCAGTTAGTTTTTTGTAGTGAATATTTCTGGCGTTTTGAAAGGAAGGCTTAAAAGTCCCCACCCCATTTGGGTTTTAGAAGCTACCTTGTTAACCATAAAAAATCGTCCCCAAAACCCCCATCTCCCGCGGGTATTTTGTGGCGAATATTCGTGGCGTTTTGGTATCTTAAACGCGAAACACCCCATGGCTTATGGGTTTATGGGGCGAGCTAAATTGAACTAAAAAAATTCCCCATCGGCCCTGGGCTTTTTGGGCTAAGGTTTGCGCCTTATCGAAGGCCTGGCCAGGGCTGCCACCATCCCGTAAGGGTTTTTCTGGCTAGTTTTTCTGGCCCAAAAATTTTCGTTCCCAAAGGCCCAACCCGCCTTGGCTAATCGAACGGTTATTTTGGGCGTTATCATGAACGCGTATTGACAAAGCCCATCGAGGGTGGGTTTTTTTAAGAGATCATTTTGGCTTTAAAGGATATAACATGAAAGCGGTCATCGCTTTGGTTGGCCGGCCCAACGTTGGCAAATCGTCGTTGTTTAACCGTTTGCTTAAGCGTTCGGCCGCTTTGGTTGACGATATGCCCGGGGTTACCAGGGATCGCCATTACGCCCATTTGGCCATTGACGATCGGGAGGCGCTTTTGGTCGATACCGGCGGCTTTGAGTTTTCCGACCTGGTGCCCTTGGCCGGGCCCATTACCGACCAGATTAGGGCCGCCTTGGACGAGTGCGATCTGGCCGTGTTGGTAACCGACGGGCAATTGGGCTTGCATCCCCAGGACGCCGAGTTGGCCAAAATATTGCGCCAATCGGGTAGGCCCACGGTTTTGGCCGTAAACAAAGTCGATCACCAAGGGGCCATGGCCTCGGCCATGGAGTTTCATTCCTTGGGGCTTAGTCCCTTGGTGCCCGTCTCGGCCGCCCATTCATTGGGCTTAAACGATCTTAGGGAAATCATCTACGAATCCATGACCCCCGTGGAGACGGATGGCGAGGGGGATCCGGTCGGACCGCCCAGGATCGCCGTGATCGGAAGGCCCAACGCCGGAAAGTCTTCGCTCATTAATCGCCTGATTGGCGAAAACCGTTTGGTGGTGGACCAAAGGCCCGGGACCACCAGGGACGCCATAGACGTTCCCATTACCGTGAACGAAAAACCCTACGTCTTGGTCGATACGGCCGGGGTCAGGAGGAAGGGGCGAGTTTTTGAAAAGATGGAAAAACTCTCCGTCATGCGGGCCATCGAGGGCATAGAAAATTCCGATCTGGCCATCCTGGTCATCGATTCCCTGGAGGGCTTGGCCGAACAGGACGCCCATATCGCCGGCTACGCCCATGAGCGGGGCCGGCCCTTGATTATTTTTTTGAACAAATGTGACGCGGTGGAAAATCGCCTTGAGACGCGAAAGAGCCTCAAACGGGAGATGGAACTGAAAATGGTTTTTCTGGAAAAGGCTCCGGTCCTTTCCGGTTCGGCCCAAAGCGGGTCAAACCTTAAAAAACTTTTTCCCCTAATCGACCAAATCATGCTCCAATATACCTTTAGGGCCTCCACGGCCGAGGTCAATAAGGTCCTGGAGGAAGCCCTTTTGGCCCACACCCCGCCCCAGGTCGGAACGGTCAGGCTAAAGTTTTACTACGCCACCCAGGCTTCCATAAAACCGCCAACTTTCGTGGTTTTTTCCAACCGCCCCGACTCGGTTCACTTTTCCTACCAAAGGTTTCTGGTTAACCGCTTCCGCAAGGCCTTTGGCCTGGACCTGGTCCCGGTAAAGCTTCACCTAAGGCCCCGCCACGAGCCAAGGCCGCCCAAAAAGACGGCCAACAAGAAGCCCGGCCCGAAAAAGCCGGCGGCCAAAAAGCCGGCCGCCCCCAAAAAACCCGCGGCCCAGAAACCGACGGCCAAAATACCGACGACGGCGGCCGTAAAAAAGCCCGGGACTTTAAAGAAGCCCGCGGCCAAAAAGCCCGGGGCCAAGCCCAAAAAGTGATTGGCCAAAACATTAAACTTTTCTAACCTTTCTGGATCGCCCAAGGGGTTCGGAGGTGTAGCTTTGGAAACGATAAAGTCTTTGCCGCTTAAGTTTTTTTTGGCGTCGGCCATTTTTATCGCGGCCTTTTTGGCTCCCTGGCCCTTTGGCTGGGAATTTGGGGCCCTGGCCCAGGAAAGCGCCGAGACGGGCGAGGATCTGGGCTTTGAGGACATCACCGTGGACGAATTTTCCCCCGACGAGGTGGGCGTTTACGAACTGGATCCCGCTACCTTGGAAAACGCCGAAGCGGCCCCGGAAGGGGGCCAGGAAGACGGCCGGGAAGACGGCCGGGAAGGGGAAGAAGTAGCCGGGGCTGACGACGGCAATAAAGAAGGGGCCCTTGAGGCCTCGGCGCCCTTGGCCCCCCCGGGCGGGAAACCGACCTTCATAATGGCCGTCCCCAGTTCCGGGCACTGGTCATCCTTTGGGCTAGACGCGGTGATGGGGGCCGAGCTGGCCCTAAAAAAGATCGGCGGCGGCTTTGATTTAAAGACCATCGACGAGGCCGGGCCGGATTTCGCGAGTAAGGTTAGAAACCTTGGTAGCCCCGTGGCCGTCATGGGCCATTTGTACGAATCCAAGTTGGCCCAGGGCGCTCCCTATTACGCCAAAGCCGGGGCGCCAACCATCATTACCTACATACAAGATTCCAAGACCAAGGAATTGGGGCCAAGTTTCGTAAGGTTTTTGCCCGATCCGGCCAGCCAAGGGCGGAGGCTAGCCAAGGAAGTGCCCAGGACCGGCAAACGGATAAAGCAAGTCTACGTTTTGGAAGGCCCGGAGACGAGCCAAAAAGAACTGGCCGAGGCTTTTAGGGAGGCTTTGATAAACCCCCAGGCCCCGGCCCCGACCAAGGCCAACCCCAAGCCCGCCAAGCCCCGGGCCCTAAAGGCCTCAAACGTCAACACCATCCCCATCGAAAAACCCGAGGATCTAAACGTTCTTTTGGAGCTAAAGGGCACTCCCCAGGACTGGATTCTGGTGGCTTTGCCGCCCCGGCTGGCCATGCGGGCCGCCCCGATTTTCGCCGCCAGCGGCTTTAAGCGGGCCACCTTTTTAATCCCCACTTCCTTGGCCATAAGGGAAATCGGCGCGACTTTTTTGGCCGTCAACATCACCGGCGCCCAGGTGGCCTTGCCTTTGGAGTTCGGCTCGGGCAAAAACCTCAATAAGGCCCTGACGGATTTTAGGCGGCGTTTTATCCAGTACCATCGCCGGGAACCCAGCTGGGCCGCGGTTTTGGCCTACGACGCCACGACTTTGGCCGGTTTGGCCGCGTCCAGCGAGACCGGCGCCTTGCCGTTTTTGGAGGACGCCGAGATGGTCCATAACGGCGCGGCCGGGCGAATGACCCTAAGCGAAGACGGCTGGCCGATTTCCACCGTGAAACTCGACCAAGAACGCCTCCACTGGTTACCCTAAAGGATCGCCCCATGGCCGACGACGACCCGGGCCCCGGTGGGCCAAGCCATTTACCCGATCCCAATGTCACCCCTTGGATAATCCACCTGGACTTGGACGCTTTTTACGCCTCGGTGGAGATCCTCGATAACCCCAGGCTCAAAGGGCTTCCGGTCATAATCGGCGGAAACGCCGTTAGGAGCGTCGTTTCCACCTGCTCTTACGAAGCCCGGGCCAAAGGCGTCCGTTCGGGCATGCCCTCGGCCGAGGCCCATAGGCTTTGTCCCGAGGGCGTTTTTCTCGACGTGAGGATGTGGCGTTACCGGGAACTGTCCGTCCGGGTGATGGACATCTTCAAACGCTACACCCCCCTGGTGGAACCGCTGGCCTTGGACGAGGCTTTTTTGGACGTCACGGGCTCGATAAGGCTTTTTGGCCCGGCCCCGGCCATCGCCGAAAGGATTCGGGGGGAAGTTTTTTCCGAAACGGGTTTGACCATTAGCGCCGGGGTCTCCACGGTCAAGCATTTGGCCAAAATAGCCTCGGGCCACAAAAAACCCAACGGGTTAACCGTAATCGAGGCCGGGCGGGAAATGGAATTTTTAAGGCCCCTGGACATCGGAAAACTCTGGGGCGTGGGGAAGGTTACCGAAAAAACCTTTCGGGGGTTGGGGATTGACACCATCGGCCAGCTGGCCGATTTACCCCAAGATTACGTCGTTTCCCGTTTCGGCCAAGGCGGACTGCATATGTGGCAATTGGCCAACTGTTTGGACCCCCGGGAGGTGGAGCCCGCCCGGGAGGCCAAAAGCCTGGGTAACGAAGAGACCTACGCCGTTGACCTAGACGGCCAACAAGATCTTAGCCGGGAACTTTTGGCCCTCTCCGTCAAGGTGGCCGCCCGCCTACGGGCGGAAAAACTCGCGGCCTTAACCGTGACCGTCAAGGCCCGGGACAATAAGTTTAAGACCCATACCCGCTCCAAGACCCTGGCCCGGCCCGTTTCCAGCCACGGCGAACTGCACCGCTTGGCCTTGGAACTTTTTCCCCATGACAAAAGGGGACCCTGGCGGCTTTTGGGCGTCTCCACCTCCCATTTGGTCCAAGCCGATTCCCAAAGCGCCCCGGTGGATCTCTTCGAAGCCTCCGGCCTCAAGGCCCCCAAGGGCCAGGACAAAATTTCCGAGGCCATGGACGCCATTAATAACCGCTTCGGCCCGGGACTCCTAAAACCCGCCTCGCTACTCGATCGGCCCCAAAACATTCCCAAAACCCCCGGTCCCCAAAACAAACGAAAATGACGAAAATAACAAAAATTACTAAAATTTCAAAAATAATTTAAATAACGTAAATAACAAAAATTACTAAAATTACATAAATAACATAAATAACTAAAATAACAAACCGACCAAAACCCCCCGTCAGCCCAAAGGGCCAGGCGCCTGGCTTAATCCCCGGCCCTGGGAAACAGCCGGGGCGCGGGGAAAAATTTCAAAGAACCCAGGCGACCTAAAAAAAACCCTCGGGCCGCCTTAGGGCGTTGGTTTGACAGTTTTAACGAAAGTGTGGTAAATCATACTTAAAGTTAGAGATGGCCAAGCCCCCTTTGTCCGGGTCAGGCCCAGGTTTTGCCCTTCGGCCAAGCCAAAACCCTCATGCCCTCCCAGAAAACGGGCGAACGGTTTTTTTTCGTTTCCCCCCAATCGTTTGGCCTTTGGCGAAAAAAACTTAACGAAAACCAGATGTTAAATTCGTTTTGGCCGGTTTGGCTTTTTCGCGAAAAATTTTCCCAACAAAAACCGGTTAATTTAAACTAGTCTTGGCCAATTTGGCTTTTTTTTCAAACGCGTTCCAATAAAAGTTGGCTGATTTAATTTTATCTTGCCCAATTTGGCTTTTTTGCCAAACGTGTCACGATAAAAGTTGGCTGATGTAATTTTATCTTGGCCAATTTATTTCTATGAAAGTTGTCGAGACTTTCATTTGCCGGGGCGTTAAAGTTTTATCATGAGCGTTTTTTTACTAAAAACTTTCCGATAAAAAGCTAAATAAGCGAATCGGCGTCAATCGCGCGTCTTGGTAAATTCTCAAAAGTCTGCTTTTTTTTGACTTTTGGTAATTTTTTTTCTTCTTTTCCCTCTTAAATAATCTTTTTTTTGGCCCAAGACGGTTTAAGCTTAGGGCGCGTAGTTTAAGTGAGAGGTGTTCGGTGACTGGGTCCAGAAATTTCGCCTTGTTCCTCTTGTCGCTTTTTGGTTGCGTTTTTTTGCTGACGGGAAGCGTTTGGGCCCAGGGCGCCGAGGGCCAAACAAATGGCCAAGCCGCGGAAGGGAACCCGGCGGGGGCCCAGGATGGGGATCAAGCGGGGGAGGGCGATGACCTTTTTTCCATGCCCCAAACCTTGCCCCAGCCCGAACCCATAGTATTACCTAGCGCCGAGGGACCCCTTTATCCGACCCGGGGACCCAGCGGGCTTTTTGGTTACGCCAACGCCGGCGGGATCATGGTCATTAAGGACGTTTTTATGGCGGCCAACCCCTTTTTGCCCGACGGCACGGCCTGGGTCAATTTCGAAAACGCCTACGGCCAAATCGACGGCCAGGGGCGCTGGGCCAGGGAACCAAAATTGAAGTTTTTGCGGGTTTCGGAATTTTTCCCCAACGGTTTGGCCGAGGCCCAAGCCGAGGGGGGCGGTTTCGGTTTCATTGACGCCAAGGGCGATTGGGTGGTGGAACCGGTTTACAAAAGGACCAGGGGTTTCGCTTCCGATTTTGGCCCGCCCAGCGATTTGGCCCCGGTCATGACCATGGATTCCAAGTGGGGTTACGTCGACGCCAAGGGTAAGGTAGTCATAGAACCGGAGTATTTGGAGGCCCGGCCTTTCGCCCCCAATGGTTTGGCCTTGGTAAAAAACTCCGAAAACCTTTACGGCTACGTCGATAGGGAAGGGCGGTTGGCCATTTTGCCGCGCTTTGCCGAGGCCAGGGGTTTTGGGCCCAACGGTTTGGCCCCGGTTAAAGAAGTTGGCCAGGAACTTTTTGGCCTAATCGACCAAAACGGCGACATGATTGTCCCGCCCAGGTTTTCCAAGGCGGCCGGGGCTTCGAATAATGACCTTAGGGCCATGGCCGATCAAGACGGCCTATGGGGCTTTGTCGATCGGTCGGGAAATTTCGTCATCGGGCCCAAATACCAACGCCTGGGACCCTTCGGGGCCAGGGGCTTGGCCAGGTTTAGGTTGGAGGACGGCACCATGGGGCTTTTAAACCAGCTCGACCAGTGGGTCCTGGAGCCTTTGTACCTTTTCGTGGGGGATTTTTCCTCCCAGGGAAAAACCACCGAGTATACCCACGCCCACGCCCCGGACGGCCTGTGGGGGGTGATAAACCTTAGCGGGGAATGGGAAGTTTCGCCCCGGCACGTTTTTTGCCGCTACCGCTTGGACGGCCTGGTGGAAACCGCCAACCCCGAAAGCCAACCCTGGGACTATCTCACCCTGGGCGGGGAACCCCGCGTGCCCTTGGGTTACGATCAAAAACTTGAACGCCCCAGCCCTTCCCCCAAAACGGCCCTGGGCAGGTAGGCCCAGGGGCCGTTTTAGGCGTATTTAGTTTATCGGGTTTTTTAGGAGACAAGCCTTGTCAATCTTGGTTACCGGCGGGGCCGGTTTTATCGGAACCAATTTTATCCGCTCCTGGGTGGAAAATTCCCGGGAACCGGTCATAAACCTCGATAAGCTGACCTACGCCGGTAACGCGGCCAACCTTAGGGATCTGGGAGCCGATCGTTACGGTCTAATCGAAGGGGACATAGGCGATTTTCAATTGGTTTTGGAAGCGTTAAAAAAACACCGGCCCCGGGCGGTGGTAAATTTCGCCGCCGAGTCCCACGTGGATCGCTCCATCGACAGCCCCCACGAGTTTATCCAGACCAACGTGTTGGGGACCTTTCATTTGCTTGAGGCGGTCAGGGCTTACCTGGGGGAAACGACCGGCCAAGGGCGGGGGGATTTTCGTTTTCTGCACGTTTCCACCGACGAGGTTTACGGTTCCTTGGCGCCTTTTGAGGCCGCCTTTACCGAAAACACCCCCTACGCCCCCAATAGCCCCTATTCGGCCTCCAAGGCCGCCTCGGACCATTTCGTCAGGGCCTACCACCATACCTACGATCTGCCGGTCTTGACCACCAACTGTTCCAATAATTACGGCCCCTTCCAGTATCCGGAAAAACTAATCCCCCTGATGATTTTAAATGGGCTAAACTACCAGCCCTTGCCCGTTTACGGCGACGGGCGGCAAATCCGCGACTGGTTACACGTCTTGGACCACGCCCGGGCCCTAAGGCTGGTTTTGGAAAAAGGCCAAATCGGGCAAACTTACAATATCGGCGGCCGGGCCGAAAAACCCAACCTGGAGGTGGTTAAGGCCATCTGCGCCCTTTTGGACGAGCTGGCCCCCAACCCCCAAAAAGGCCCCAGGAGCGCCCTCATAACCCACGTCACCGATAGATTGGGTCACGATCGCCGCTACGCCGTCGATCCCTCCCGAATCTCCCGGGAGCTGGGCTTTGAGCCCGGGCACGATTTTGCCTCGGGCCTAAGGGACACGGTCAAATGGTATTTGGCCAACCAAGAATGGGTTTTGGCCATAAAAAGCAAATAAGCCAAACCGCCGGGTCCGCCTTGGCCCCCCTAAGCCCCCCGGACCCCGGGAGGGGTATAATTATACCCAACCCGGCCGCGCCAGGCCGCCTGGGGCCGAATTTGGGCGTTCGCGGGGCGGTTTTTGACCGGGCTGCGCCCTTGGGGTTTTACTTTTTTGGGCCGCCCCCCCCGCTCGAGTTTTTTTCTTTACCCAAAACTTTTTTGGCCCTAGCCGAGCTTATTGGCCCCGGGCGAGCTTATCGGCTATGTTGAGGAAATTCTGGAATGGTTAAACGAAAAGGTATCATATTGGCCGGGGGCGCCGGGACCAGGCTTCACCC
>JAITLH010000055.1 GCA_031277995.1 Deltaproteobacteria bacterium | reverse complement strand
GGGACTTTCCTACGTTGGCATAAGTTTAGACGGCCTTGGTGCCGCCCATGACCGGATGAGAGGCCAAAAAGGGGCGTTCAAAGGCGCCTTAAAGGCCATCGTAACGGCCAGGGAAGCTGGTCTAAAGGTCGGGTTGAGATTGACCTTAACCCAAAGTAACAAAAACGATATCGAAGAGATATTTAAGCTGATGGTATCAGAAGACATCCCAAGGATCTGCTTTTACCATTTAGTCGATCAAGGCAACAATCCCAGCCTCTCCCGGGAAGCCTTAACCCTGGCCCAAACGCGCGCGGCCATTGATTTGATTGCCGTTAAAACCAGAGAACTTCACGCAAACGGCTTAGCCATGGAAGTCTTGACCGTGGACAATCAGTCCGACGGCCCTTATTTGTATTTGAAACTTCTTGAGGAAGGCCGAATCAAAGAAGCCAACGCGGTTATGGAACTATTGAAGCTTAACGGGGGCGCGAGTTCCGGGCAGGGCATAGGCGCCATCTCCTGGAATGGATTGGTTCATCCGGATCAGTTTTGGCGCTCGGTGGTATTGGGTTCCATCCGAGAAAAAAGCTTTAAAGAAATCTGGCACGATCCAAAAAACGTCCTTTTAATGGCACTTAAAAACAAATATACTCATTTAAAGGGCCGATGCCAAGTTTGCCGTTTTCTATACGTCTGCGGTGGAGGGCTTAGGGCCAGAGCCGATCATTTTACCGGCGATCCCTGGGCGCCCGATCCCGCCTGTTATTTGACCGACGAAGAAATAGGCCTAGCCTCAGACGAGGCCAATGGAAAAATGGCTGGGTAAGCCATGGATCCTCATGCCCAAAATTTTAAAGCCCCAAGGTTGGTAGCCTGGGAAACAACCAGGGCTTGCAATTTGGTTTGCCGGCACTGCCGAGCCCAAGCCCAAGTCGGGCCAGCTCCCGGCGAGCTTGACACCCAAGAATCCCTTGACCTTCTTGATAAACTCTCCACCTTCTCTCCCAAACCCATGATCATCCTAAGCGGTGGCGAACCCTTGACGCGGCCAGACATTTTTATTTTGGCCGCTCGCGGAACCGCTTTAGGCATGAGGATGCTCCTGTCAACCAACGGAACGTTACTAAACGATGACTCGATAAAAAAAATAAAAGAAACGGGTATCGCTAGGCTTAGTTTAAGCATAGACTCACCTAACGCGCCTGCTCACGATGATTTTAGGGGCATCGTTGGCTCCTTTGACGCCACGGTAAAAAGCGCCGCCCTTCTTAAGGCCCAAGGAGTCCCCTTTCAAATCAACAGTACCATAACCCCTTCCAATATCGACCAAACCATGGACATATCGGCCTTGGCCAAAGAGCTAGGCGCCGCGGCCCATCACGTTTTTTTGTTGGTTCCCGTCGGACGGGCCAAAGACATGACCGAACCTCAATTGCCCGCTGAAAAATACGAAGAACTTTTAAGAAAGCTTAGGGCCAGAGAAGACTCGTTGGAGCTGGAGTTTAAAGCCACCTGCGCCCCGCAATATAACCGCATCTCCCTTCAAATGGCCTTACCCACCCCGCCTAGATCGGGCCGAGGTTGTTTGGGCGGACAGGGTTTTATGTTTGTCTCCCATGACGGCCAGGTCGCCGCCTGCGGCTATTTACCTTTGGAAGCCGGAAACGTCAGGGAAAACCATCCGGTCGATATCTACAATGGCTCTAAGCTGTTTCAAGATTTGAGAAATAGGGAAAAATATAAAGGGAGTTGTCGAGATTGCGAATATTGGGCGGTTTGCGGAGGTTGTCGGGCCAGGGCTTACGCCAATGGGGATCATCTGGGACCGGAGCCCTTGTGTCCTCACCTACCCCGAGTTAGGACTCCCAAGCCAACCGAGGAGGTCCTCCGCCAGTGACCGACTCAGCCGATAGGCTTAACCATTTAGACAAGCTCGCCCTAAACTTGGTTCAAGACGGATTTCCCATCCACCCCAAACCTTATGACGTCTTAGCCGCCAGATTAAAAGAGCGGACAGGATATGAATTATCTGGGCTTGAGTTTTTAAATATCGTCAATTCGCTTAAAAAAAGGGGCTTTTTGAGGCGCCTTGGTGGGATTTTTAATTCCGCCCCGCTTGGGTACCGCTCAACTTTATGCGCGGCTAGGGTACCCGATGAAATCTTAGACGAGGTCGTGGCCACTATTAACGCCAGGGCCGAGGTCACCCATAATTACATCCGGGCCAATAAAATCAACGTTTGGTTTACGTTCTGCCATGATTCCGTCGAGACTTTAAATTCTTTCCTGGACCAACTAAGGTCAATTAAAGGAATCGGAGAGGTCTTTGACCTGCCGGCGAAAAAAGTCTATAAAATACGGGCGGTTTTTAACCTGCCGCTCCAAAACTTTGGTCCCAAACCTGAGCCTAAAAAATAAATTTCTCAAAACTTGATTTTTTTATTTCCCTAGGCTATCATAACAAACTCTTGTCGGGCGGTTAACTCAGCGGCTAGAGTGCCATCCTCACACGGTGGAAGCCGGAGGTTCGAATCCTCTACCGCCCACCAGCAAAAGTCAGCCGAAGTGGTGGAAATGGTAGACACGCCATCTTGAGGGGGTGGTGGGCGTTGCCCGTGCCGGTTCGATTCCGGCCTTCGGCACCAT
>JAITLH010000420.1 GCA_031277995.1 Deltaproteobacteria bacterium | reverse complement strand
GAGAGAGAGAGAGAGAGAGAGAGAGAGAGAGAGAGAGAGAGAGAGAGAGAGAGACCGGCAACGCTTGCTTACGGCTTAGGGGACGCCCCATCGGCCAAGGGACCGTTTCGGGAGAAACTGGAAACGTATATTTTGAGAAATCAGATACAAACATATTCTATTTAATGGTAGCTAATGGAAAAAAATTAGTGTTTTATTTTCGGACGCGGTTTTGACCATAGTATACCCAAGCGGTCTATTTGTCAATAAAAAATAACGCCCCGGGCCTAATTTTTAAGCTCCTTTGAAAGCCCGGTGCGGAATTTAAGACTTGTATTTTCCGTTACTTATCCGATAGATTAATTAGGTTGATTTGGGATATATTTATTATATTTTTAATACTCAAATTAAGTTTTTACCGACTTTTTGATATGTTAATAGACTTTTTCATGATCTTGATTAGCCCTGGTTGGGCCGTTTTGGGCTTGGGAACGGGGGAAAAGTAACGGGCCCGGGGCGTTAAAATTTTTTAACGATTTGGCTTTGGGTTAAGTTGACCCAAAGGGCCAAGGCCATTGGTTGACAAAACCGGCGGGTGATATTTACTTTAATTATCAGTATGTTAGCCATTTCAATCTAGCTTATCCATTTGTCTGTTTGTTTTGAACAAAAATTATTGACAAGAATCAAGGCCTATGGTATTTTGGCCAAATCAAGCAACATCACAGTGTCCTGTTTCGATAGACCACAAAGTGTTCGCCTTAGCGTCACCTTGCCCGGAGGGTTAACTGTTGATAGTTGTGGCCGGTTGAATGCCCTTCATGGCTATTCGCTACTTTAAATGAGTCAAATTTAATTTTTGACCAAACCGGGCCAACCAAGTTTTTTGTATCCGCGTCTTCATAAGTTGACTTTCTTTGTTAATTTTTTGACGCGGCGGTTTTTAAGGGGTTTTACGAAAGGCGCTCCCTTTTAGCTTCAGCCGCCCCCATTTACCCGAGAGGCGCTCCCTTTTAGCTTCAGCCGCCCTGATTGACACGAAAGGCGCTCCCTTTTAGCTTCAGCCGCCCTGATTGACCCGAGAGGCGCTCCCTTTTAGCTTCAGCCGCCCTGATTTACCCGAGACGACCTTAGGCTGATTGGTGAGTACTTTTCTCTCAATAGTATGATTCTATTTTACGCGTATGTAATTTAGCTCATTCGTCAAGCCGATCACCCTCTTAACCAGACACAGCGGGTTGTTAGTTCTTCAACCCATAGGTCTAACGACCGCAAGGAGTATCTTTTATGGGAAACCAATTCGGTCTGTTTGTTACCACAGACACTACCAAATGTTCCGGGTGTAAGGCTTGTGAGCTCGCCTGCTTCCAAGTGCATAACACAACCCGCAATAAGGTGGGTCAAACGGTCGGTACCATAACCGTGCCGGTGACCCCCAAGCTCTACGTTACCGTCCTCCCGCAAGCCAGCATGCCCATTCAATGCAAGCATTGCGAAAACTCTCCTTGCAAGGCCGTCTGCAAGCAAACCGCCATCGCCAAGGTGGGAAACCAGATCATCGTCGACGAAGCCAAGTGCATTGGCTGCAAAGACTGTTTGGTGGCCTGCCCCTTTGGCGCCATCACCTTGCTGCCTTACTACGCCTCCGGCAAACAAGTCACCCAACCCGGTTCAGCCGACGCCAAGGTGGCCGCCTCGAAGTGCGATCTGTGCTACACCGAAACCGACGGCCCGGCCTGCGTCCGGGTTTGCCCCAACAAGGCCCTGTCCATAAACGACGTTGAACAGCAGCGCAAAGACAAAAACATCGCGGCCGCCGAAGCCCTGGCCCTCATAAACGCCGGCGCCCCGGAAAGGAGGTCCTTGTAATGACCGTGATCGCCATAGACGAAAGAATCTGTACCGGTTGCCAAGAATGCACCAAGATCTGCCCAAACCTAGCCATTGAGGGCTTGCCGCACCAACCCCAGAAGATCAACGAGGATAAGTGCGTCATGTGCGGGCAGTGCGTACAGAAATGCAAATCCTACGTATCCATGGCCGAGCACGGTTTCTCGGCCTATCAAGAGGTTCACGCGGCCAGGGGTTTACCGGGGACCGTCACCGAACCCCTTTTCGCGGCCCACAACATTACCCATATCATGGAAGTCAAAAACGCCTTAGCCGATCCCAACGCCTACACCTTGGTCCAAAGCGCCCCGGCCGTAAGGGCGGCCATCGCCGAGGATTTCGGCGCCCCCTTTGGTTTGGTTAGCGCCGCCAAACTGGCCGCGGCCTTGCGCAAGCTTGGCTTCGACAAGGTCTTTGACACCAACTACGCCGCCGACGTCACCATCATGGAGGAAGGCAGCGAGCTTATCCACCGGGTCAAGAATAACGGCGTTTTGCCGATGTTCACCTCTTGCTGCCCGGCTTGGATCCGCTACCTCGAGATGAACTACCCCGATCTTCGTAAGCACCTTTCCACCTGCAAGAGTCCCCAGCAGATGGGCGGGGCCTTATTTAAGACCTACGGGGCCGACCTTTTAAAGGTCCCGGCCAAGAAAATTTACAGCGTCTCCATCATGCCCTGCACGGCCAAGCAATACGAGTCCAGCCGTCCGGAGATGAACGATAGCGGCGAACGCGACGTTGACGTGGTTTTGACCACCAGGGAACTGGTCTGGTTAATTAAGGACGCCGGCATCGATTTTCTGTCCCTCCCGGATGAACAATTCGATCTGCCCATGGGTGACTACTCCGGCGCCGCCGAGATCTTTGGCGTCACGGGCGGGGTCATGGAAGCGGCCCTTAGGACCGGCTATGAACTCATCACCGGGGAAAAGATCCCGGCCATTGACATCTCCGCGGTCCGCGGCATCGACGGCTTCCGCAAGGCCGACATCGCCGTGGGCGATTTGACCATCAAGGTCGGGATCGTGACCGGCCTTAAAAACGTCAAACCGGTCATGGAACTTCTGGCCGCCGGTAAACTCGATCTCCATTTCGTCGAGGTCATGACTTGCCCGGTGGGCTGCGTTACCGGCGGGGGCCAACCCAAACTAATCGACGAGACCTGCTTTGAGTCGGCTTTTAGGCAACGCATTTCCGCCACTTACAACCATGACAAGGAATTGCCCATCCGCAAATCCCACGAAAACCCCTCGGTTCAGAGCCTCTACAAGGATTATCTAAAAAATCCCTTGGGCGCCCTAAGCCACAAGCTGCTTCACACGACTTACTGCGGGGACAAAAAAAGCGCCCACTAAGCCTAACCTCGGGCGTTCCCTCGCCTTTAAGCGAGCCTTCCCAGCCCGGATGGTTTTACCATCCGGGCCTTATATGTTAATATGTTTACGCCTTGGGGCGTAAGTCTCGACCATGTAGAGCCCTTCTTTTCCTTAACCAATTCTTGACCGGCCCTTGGGTCAAAAAAGCGGACCTTCATGAAAATCGCCTTCATAGTTATCATTGTCGTCATAGCGCTAGTTTTAATTATCGTCGCCGCGACCAGAAGGTCATCTAAACCCCAAAACGACTCGGCCAAAGACGAGGGCGGGCCCTTAACCGGCCTCCCAAAGGGCGCGCCAAAGGGCGCCTCGCCGGGGGCCCCAACCGGAGCCCCAAAGGGCGCCCATCCCGGCGCCCCAACTGGCACACTAGCTAAGCCCACGCCCGAAGCCGCGCCCGAGCTAACTCTCGTCCCATCGCCCCAGGCTCCAAGTGGGGCCGCTCCCCAAGGCCAGGCGACGTTAATTGCCAGCCCAGGGAGCGAAGCGCCCTTGTCGCCCCAGGACGTTGAAGAAATAAACCGCGAGTCGCTGGACAAAAGGCGGCAATCGGTTGTTTTTAAAATTGGTTACTTTTGACAGGTTGTACTTAAATGTTCCTTTTAACTAGAAATTTATCGATGCTCTGACTATTCGCGATCGGCCAAGGTTTGGCCCATCGTCGAGTAAGTCCCCGTTTTTTACATGAGAAACTCGTTTTGTTTATCCCCGCTTATCCCCACCCTCGGAAGGCGCCTAACCATTGGCGTCTCGCCTTACCTTAGTCCATTTAAAACAATAGTCATCCCTTGGCCTTGAGGTTGTTTTTTGACATTGGCCCCCGTTTCCAAAGAGAAAGGGAGGCCAAAGGGAAGATTTCGTTTAACGGATGCGGAAAAAAGGGTAATAATCGGGAGAGTAATATTTTTATTCCAAGAAAGCGAGCGGTAAACCGGACCATAAACTTTTCATTCTGGGAAAGCGAGCGATAAACCGGACCGCGAACTTTCCATTCTGGGAAAGCGAGCGATAAACCGGACCATAAACTTTCCATTCTGGGAAAGCGAGTGATAAACCGGACCGCGAACTTTCCATTCTGGGAATAAAAGTAGTAAACAGGATTGTAAACTTTTCATTGTGGGGAAACGAGCAATATTCAGTCCTATAACTTTTCATTGTGCTGAATAAGGGTCATAGTCTGAGCTAAAACGGTTTAATTTCTAAAAAGGTTAATAATTTAAGGTAAAACTTTTCATTACGGGAATATATGAGTTCTGGTGGGCTCCTTGGTCTTCAAAACCAATGCTGGCGGCTGACCGTCGCCTAGGTGGGTTCGATTCCCACATATTCCCGCCAAAGTTGTTCTTTTTTTTAACGATTAACTCGCCTTAAGCGTTTTAATTTTTATATAAATAACCTTAAATTTAACCCTAAACACCTCTAAACTTGTTTTAGTCAATACGAGGAATTAAATGACTATCGACAATAGACCCTTACCAGAAATTTTTGAATCCTTTTCCGAGGCCCGTAAGAACGGCTTTCTGGCCATGAAAAAGCTCAAAGAAGAAGGAAAAGGCGTGGTGGGTACCTTTTGTACCTACACGCCCTATGAGCTTTTTATGGCCGCGGGCTTGATCCCGGTTGGCCTTTGCTCCACAAGCGACGAAACCATCGCCGAGGCGGAAAAAACCCTCCCCTCTAACCTGTGTCCCTTAATTAAAGCCAGTTACGGTTTCGCCGTGGCCGACAAGTGCCCGTATATGTATTTTTCCGACCTGGTGGTGGGGGAAACCACCTGCGACGGCAAGAAAAAAATGTACGAGTTTTTGGGCCGCATCAAAGACGTCCACGTCATGCAACTGCCCCAGACCCAACAGCTCCCTTCGGCCAGGTCCGCCTGGCTCTCGGAAGTCCATCGGCTCAAAGAGTTTTTGGAAAAGAAATTTGGCCGGACCATAACCGACGACGATCTTAGGGAGGCCATCAAAAGGCGTAACCAGGAAAGGGCTAGCCTAAAGGAATTCTATGAGCTCTCGGCCCTGGTCCCGCCGGCCATGACCGGTCAGAACCAACTCTCCTTTCTTTTCGGGTCCCAGTTTAAGTTTAACCAAGCGGCCAAGCTGGAAGAGATCGAAAACACCGTCAAGCGCCTAAAGGAAGCCTACGCCAAAGGCGAAAACCAAGTCGACAAATCCCTCAAAAGGATCGTCATCACCGGTTGCCCCATGGGCGGGGTCACGGAAAAGGTGGTCAAGGTCATAGAGGAGAGCGGCGGCGTGGTCGTGGCCTTCGAAAATTGTACCGGGGCCAAACAGTATGACCGCCAAGTTCCGGAGACCGGCGATCCCTGGACGAACTTGGCCGATTTCTACCTGGAGATCGGCTGCGCCGTAATGAGTCCCAACAATAACCGCTTCGAACTCCTGGGGCGTCTTTGTAAACAGTTTTCCGCGGATGGGGTGATCGAGATGGTCTTGACCGCCTGCCAACCCTACTCCGTCGAAAGCATCAATATCCGCGAGTTCTTGCGCGAAAAGGGCGTCCCCTTCATGAGCTTGGAGACCGATTACTCCAGTAGCGATTTGGAACTCTTACGTAACCGGGCCAGGGCCTTTGTCGAGACATTGTCTTGACCCAACCAGCCCCTAAGGCCCCCACTTTCGCGGTGGGGCTCGATTGCGGCTCGACTTACTCAAAGGGCGTAATCCTTGACCGCGAGTTAAGGGTCCTGGCCAGGGATTTTCTCCCCTCGGGCTGGGACTTTACGACCACGGGCCGTAACCTCTTGGCCAGCCTCCTTAAAAAGGCTGGCCTAACCCAGGGGCCCGGTCCCCCGGGGCCCAAAAGCCAGGCCCCCAAAATCGCCGCGACCGGCTACGGACGCCTTAGGCTTGGCCATACCGATTTGGTCATAACGGAAATAAGCTGCCACGGCCGGGGCGCGGAATATCTGCGTCCCGGCGTCAGGACCGTCATTGACATCGGCGGCCAGGACACCAAGGTCATCACCCTTAGCGATGGGCAAGTCAACGACTTTCTCATGAACGACAAATGCGCCGCCGGGACCGGCCGCTTTCTTGAGATGGCCTTGGATCGGCTGGGCTTAAACTGGGCCGACCTGGAATCCAAGGTGCCTTTCAATACCGACTTTCGCCTAAACAGCGTTTGCGCCGTTTTCGCCGAATCGGAGATGATGGGCTTACTGGCCTCCGGGCACCCCAGGGAACTCATTATCGGCGGGGCCTTGGCTTCCTTGGCAGACCGGGCCTCCGCCCTGGCCGCCCGTCTTAAGCCCCAAGCTCCCGCGGTCTTAACGGGCGGACTATCCGCGACCCCCTTACTGGCCCGTTACCTTTCCGCGGCCCTTAAGCTTGAAGTTGAGCCCCTGGAGCTGGGCTTTTACGCCGGGGCTTTGGGCGCCGCCTGGACGCTTTTAAACCACAAGAACCCTTAACCTTTTACGGCCATAACGACCTTTAGAGCCCCAAACGGCTTTGTTTAAACCAATAAATTGGCTAACTTAAACCCAAAACGTTTTAACCCTCGGAGCCTCCGGGCCAATGCGCCGCGGCACCGAGGCGCCTTGGCCCTGGATAACCCCGACAGGCTGGTTTTAACCCGGCCATGATGATACGATCGGGTAGGTTCCCAATCGCCCTTCAAACGGCCAAGAAGGGGTCTAGAAGCCCCTCTAAGCCCTTGACCCAGACCTA